>JAFYVO010000376.1 GCA_017549085.1 Thermoguttaceae bacterium | reverse complement strand
GCGCGAAGGCGTCTTCTTCGACGACTTCGGCGAATGATCGTCGCCGACGTAGTTTGCGCCGCCGCCGAAACCTCGGCGTCGAGCGCGGAGGCGTCTTCTTCGACGACTTCGTCGAATGATCGTCGACGACGTAGTTTGCGCCGCCGCCGAAACCTCGGCGTCGAGCGCGAAGGCGTCTTCTTCGACTACTTCGTCGAATGATCGTCGCCGACGTAGTTTGCGCCGCCGAAACCTCGGCGTCGAGCGCGAAGGCGTCTTCTTCGACGACTTCGGCGAACGACGTTTTAACGTCGGCGCGTTAAGTCGACCGAACGACGAAACGGCTCGTTTCCGCGATTTGGGCGGAGGCGAGCCGTTTTTCGTTTCTTGACGTTGAAAATATTCCCGTTTTTTGGGTTGCCGCTCGTAAAAAGACGCGTATAATAGGACGGCGGCGGTTTGCGTCGCTAAAATTTTTTCGGCGTTTTTTATTTTTCGACTTGCGGCGCAACCGTTCGCGAACGACGCGAGTTTGGCTGTTTTAGATTAAGGAGGACAAAAACAATGATGTTCGCGGATCCCCTTCGGTTGGCTTGCCCGCGTTGCGCCGCGACCGTTTATCAACGTCAACTTTGGAGCGGCAACTCGCTCGGCGCCCGGTATTACTCCGATAGAAAACGCGAAGCGCCGATGCTTCCGACGTTTCCGAGTTTCTCGAAGTGTCCGAAATGCGGCGAGCTTTTTTGGGTGCGCGACCTGAAACCGAGCGAGGACGTTAACGCGCCCCAATGGGGGCCGTCCGAATCGTATCTCGATCTGCTCGACCTCGAAGACACGGTTCGCTTTTTGGAGGAAAAAAACGAGACCGGCGATTCGGAACTCAAGGTTCGAACGCAACTTTTGCAGCTTTACAACGACCGAGTTCGATACCGCGTCGATCAAAGAACGCGCGCCGAAAACGAAGCCGTCCTTTGGAAAAGCGACGCCGATAAAGAACGTTGGCAAAAGAATTTGGAACGCGTCGGCGAGTTGACGAAGGAAATCGCCCCCGACGACGCGACGTTCAGCGCCGAGATCGCGCGGGAACTCGGACGCTTCGACGAAGCGGTCGCGATTCTCGACGTCGCCGGAAAAACGGGGGACCCGGAAGGGAACTACGAAGCGCGCGTCGTCGCAAAGATTCGCGAAAAGTGCGCGGCGAGCGACCCGTTCGTTTTTCAATGTTCTACGCGACGAAGGTCGATTCTTTAAGCCGACGTTCGCGCGTCGGCGTTAAGTTTTGTCGGCGCGACGTAAAGTTTGAATCGGTTCTTTTTCGTCGCGCCGCGTTCGCCGTTAAAACGTTGCGTTAACGTTGTTTAAAAGCGGCGTTTGCGGAAAGGCGGCGCTTACTGGGCGTCGCGGACGAGGCCGGGGAAAATGTCGAGGTCGAGCGGTTCGAAGAGGCCGGCTTTGAAGCGTTCGATCGCGACCGCGCCCATCACCGCGTTGTCGGTGCAGAGTTTCGGCGGCGCGACGTATAGTTTGAAGCGGTTCTTCTTCGCCGCGTCTTCCATCTTCTCGCGGAAACGAGCGTTCGCCGCGACGCCGCCGCCGACGCAAAGCGTTTTCATTCCGCATTTTTTTAGCGCTTGAACCGATTTTCCGACCAAACAGTCGACGACCGCCTCTTGGAACGACGCGGCGACGTCGGCGCGCTCTTGTTCCGAAATTTGCGTCGTCGCAAAGTCGACCTTGCCGACGCCCGCGAGCTTGTACCGCACCGCCGTTTTGAGTCCGCTGAAGCTAAATTGCAACCGCTCCGGGTCGTTTAGCATCGGACGCGGGAACGGAAACGCTTTCGGATTCCCGTTTTCCGCCGCCTTTTGAATGCTCGGGCCCCCCGGGTAAGAGAGCCCCAACATCGACGCGACCTTGTCGAACGCTTCCCCGGCGGCGTCGTCGATCGTCGTTCCGAGCGGTTCGAAGTCGATCGGCCCGGCGCAACGGTAAAGGCTCGAGTGCCCGCCGCTGACAATCAGCCCGACGCAGGGGAAGAGGTCTTCGTCGAACGCGACGCGGCAAGCGTAAATGTGCGCTTGCAAATGGTTAATCGCGATCAGCGGTTTGTTCGCCGCGACGCAAAGCGCCTTGGCCGCCGTCAAACCGATCAGGAGCGAACCGGCCAATCCCGGCGCGTTGACGACCGCGATCGCGTCGAGGTCGTCGAGCGTCGTTTCCGCTTGCGCCAAGGCGTCCGAAACGACCGGCAAAATCGCTTCCAAGTGGCTCCGCGACGCGATTTCCGGAACGACGCCGCCGAAACGTTGGTGAACGTCGATTTGCGACGCGAGCGAAGCGCCCAAAACTTGGCGGCGGTCGTCGACGACGGCGGCGGCCGTTTCGTCGCAACTCGATTCGATCGTTAAAATTTTCATCTTTTACCCGTTTTCTCGGTTGGGAGTCGTCGTTTCGACGCTCGGCGCTTGGGGGAACGAAGGGCGCGGAAGGGGCCCCGAACGCGACGGCGGAGCGATTCCGTTCCCTTTATTATCCGGCGTCGAGCGATTTTGTCAACGGGCGCGGATTATTTCGCTTCCTCCGCTTCCTCGGCGGCGGCTTTCGCTTCTTTTTCCGCTTTCTCGGCGGCGGCTTTCGCTTCTTTTTCCGCTTTCTCGGCGGCTTTTTGAGCTTCTTCTTGCGCTTTCTCGGCGGCGCGACGCATTTTCCTTTCGAAACGTTCGCGGACGCTCGGCGAGAGGTTGGCCGCTCGAACGCCGATCGAATTGGCGTTGTTGCGCAGGTTGCGCGGAACGCCGGAGTTGGCCGGACTGTTGAGGATTTGCGATAAACCGTCGAGCCCGCGGCAAACGAGCGTCGTCGAGCCGCCGCCGTCGAGGTTCAGCCCGACGGAAGCGCCGAAGTATTGAAGCGTTTCGCCGACTTCGGTTAGCGTCGCGCCGACGCTGTGTTTCGGTTGACGACCGTCGACGATCAAGAGGAAGACGTAACGCCCGTCCGCGGAAATCCCGACGGCGGTGCGCGGGTGCCGATCTTTGTTCGCGATCTCCGGAACGACGCCGTCTTTCAGAACGACTTGACTCCCGGCGACGCCCGCTTGAATCTTTTTGACTTCGTCGTCCGAAATGTTCGGGTCGAGGTCGCAAATCGCCGCCGTTTTGTCCTTATAAACGACGAACGCCGGACGGCCCGGCTCCGGTTTCGAGACGAGAACGCCGTCGCTTGCGCCGAAGCCGAGGAGGTTCGAGTCCCCTTGGGTGCGAATCGTTTCGGCGTTGAACGGGTTGTAAAAGTTGGCGTTGACGGCGACGGCGAGCTTGTTTTCGTCGAGGAAGTCGGCGGTCGTTTGTCGCCAAGTTTCGCGTTTTTCCGGCGCGTAATCCTTGTTCCGCCCGGTCGCGACGAACTCGACGCCGCGCGCTTGCAGGTCGATTTTAACGACTTGCCATTTGTTGAGAACCGGCGTTTCGACGGAGAGGCGCGCGTATTCGACGCCGCGATAGATCGGCTCCCAAACGACGCCGGAGTCGCTCGGCTCGTCGGCGCGAACGGCGCTCGACGCGAAATGGGCGGAGCGCGCAGACTGGGAAAACGGCGCAAGCTGGGCGATCGGCGCAAAATCGGCAAGACCGACGACCGCGACGGCGGAGAAAAGCGCCGCGCTCAACCGAAGGAAACGAAACGGACGTCG
>JAFYVO010000375.1 GCA_017549085.1 Thermoguttaceae bacterium | reverse complement strand
TCGTCGATCCGCTCGCAGGTTTCGACGTTTCGCTCCTCGACCTCCCGGAAAACGCGTCCGTCGAAGCGACTCGCGCCCGTCTGCGCTCGATCCAAATGGAGCAAATTCGGCTCAAAACCGAATACGACGCTCGCGTCTCCAAAGCCGCCGACGCCGCCCAAAATCGCGACGAGGTCTTCTTTTACCTATACCCGACCGGGCCGCGTCCGCAAAAACCGCTCGACCCTAACGCCCTCGCGGGCAAAATTTACGCCTTCCGCGTCGCGGCGTTGCGTCGTCTCGCCGACGCGGCGGAGCTTCCGCTCGAAGTTCGCGGCGAATATTATCGGCAATATGTCGAACTCGCGCCCTTCGCGTCCGCCGAAACTTGCGCTTCGCTCGAACAAGTTCAAGCGTTTTTCTCCGCGCTAATCGCCGAAGAGGAAGCCAAGCCGTCGCCGGACTTAGGTCGCGTTCTTGAATTGCGACGTCGTTTCGCAAGCGCGTGGGTTTTCGTCAAGGTCGCGCCGAACGCCTCCGCCTCGACGCCCGAGCGCCCGCCGTTCGACCGCGCCGCCGCCGAAAAGCTGTTGGATATTCCGAAAGGCGAAAGTTCCAAATTTTACGACGACTACCTCTTACAACTTTACAAGGCGTCGACGTCCGCGCCCGCCGACCCGTCGTTCGACGATCTCCGCGCTCGACTCCTCGAAGCCAACGCAGAACGGAGCCGCCTTTACAACGAAGCGCTAAAACGGGAAGCGGACGCCTTCGACCGCGACGCCCTCGCCCCTTTGCTCGACGTTCCCCAAGGAGAAACGGCGGCGTTTTATCTCGAACGTTTTCAAAAACTTAGCGACGTCCGCGACGAGATCGCGCGGAACCCCAAGCTCTTCTCGCAAACTCAAAAAATCAATCGAGAACTCGACTACGTCGCGAAACGACTCGCTTACGCCGACGACTTGTCGCCGCTCCAACGCTTCGAATATTTCCAGCGTTGGACTCAAAACCTCGATCTTAACGGTCTCCTCGACGCGATCGACGCCGAAACCGCTCGCGACGCGACGTCGGAAATCGACCGCCAACGCCGTCCTTATTTGGAACTCGCGCTCTTGAAAAAGCAAACGTCGCTCCTCGCGTTGGAAGACGCCGACGTTCAAACCAAGCGCCAACTTGGCTTAGGCGCCGACGCGTTACAAGGCGAAACTAATATTCTCGGAATTTCCCCCGCCAAGCCGGAAAAAACGACGCGCTTTTTGGCGATCGCCGACCAATACGTCGCTCGCGCTCTCGACGGCGCGCTTCCTTGGAAACTCGGCGGCTCTTGGGCGAAAGAAGCGGCTCAATTCGCGCTCGCCGTCGAACGACTCTCCCAAGACCCGGAACTCGCGGCGTATATCGGCAAGAGAATCGCCGCGCGTCTTGCGGAATCGGAAAACGAATCGGATCGTAAAGTCGGTCTTTCGCTGTCGCGAAACGTTCTATCCAAAGAACTTAGAACGCGTTTCGACGGGCGTTTTATTCCGGTCGAAGGTCAAAACCTCGACGGAACGCCGTTCGATTGGAACGCTTACCGCGGCGCGCCGACGTTGATCGAAATCGTTCTGGTCTCCCCGTTAGGAACGCCGATCGTTCGCAATCCGTTCGCGCCGACGCAGGCAAAAGCCAGACCGGGCTTCGTTACCGTCGCGCAGTCGCGCTTAGACCGGCTCGCCGCCCCGCTCGACGAATACGAAAAAGCCGGATTGCGGCGCGTTCGTTACGTCGCGGCGCCGCCCGAAACGGCGCGTCTCTTCGTCGAACAAGTCCAAGGCGCGGCGCGTTCGGACGACGTCAAAACCAACGTTTTAAAGAGTTACAACGACGCGACGTCGATTTTCTCCGCAACGCCGGACGCGGAATTCGTTACGCCGACGTCTTGGCGCAACCATTGGACGGACGCGCTTTACCAACGCCCGCAGGCGATTCTCGTCGACGCCGACGGTAAAACGCTCGCGACCTTCGACAACTTCGACAAATTCGACAAGGCGTTGCGCCAACTCTTCCCGAACGTCTCGGCGAAAGCCAAGTAACGCGACGCCGAGTCAAGCGCGACGTGCCAACGCTTAACCCGTTTAAAAACAAACCTTAAAACAACACAAAAGGAGACGAAAATGTCCCGTCGAAAACGCCTTTCCGCCGTCGCGACGACCGCGCTCGTCGCCGCTTTCCCCCTTTTCCCGCTCGTCGCCGACGCCGCGCCGTCGCCGCAAGCCCCCGCGACGCTCATTTCGCCAAATATGCGTCCAACCGATTCCTCGAACGACGTTTACGACGCTGAAACCGCGTTCGCCGACTTCGACGTTTCTCTCTTCGAGATTCCGGACGGCGAAAACGCCGCGTTCTACCGCAAACGCGTCGCCGATATTCAAGCCGAATGGAGCCGTTGCGTCCTCGCCTATCGCGAACGCCAACGGGAAGAAGCTCGCGAACGCGGCGAAAAAGCCGACGATATCGACCCGGGCGCCGTTATGTTAAACGCGCCCCTTGGAAAGATAGCCGGCGGCAAGGAAAGCGGCGGTATGTCCGGAGCTTTCGTCGACGCGCCCGCCGACTCCGTTCCGGCTCGACGCGCCGTCGCGCTTACCGATTTGTACGGTCGCTTGGCGAACGCGGCGGAACTCCCGCTCGAAGTTCGCGGCAAATATTACCAAAATTGGCTCCGCGCCGCTTCCGCTCCGCTTCGCGACAAATCGCCGCAGGAAACGCGGGAGTTTTACGAAAAGACGCTCGCCGACGAGAAAGCGAAGTCGCCGCTCGACTTAGCGCGCGTCCTTTATTTAAGCGAACAACTCGCGTTCCTCGAAGCCTTCTCGCGTCCCAACGAGGCGTTGCTTCCGACGGTCGCTCGAGCCGACGTCGAAAAACTCCTCGACGTTCCGGAAGGGGAAAGCTCCGAATTTTACCGCAAACGCAACGCCGAACTGACCTCCGCTTATCATTCGTTCGCGCGAGGGCCGGAAAAGGACGAGGAACTCGCAAAACGTCTCGACGAAGCGCTTAGAACCGTCGACAAATTGCAATCCGCCGCGTTGAAAACGGAAGCGGCCGCGTTCGACCGCGACGCCGTTAAACGCCTCCTCGACGTTCCGCCGGGGGAAAGCGCCGCGTTTTATCTCGAACGCTATCAAGAAACGGAAAAGGTTTGGAAGCGCGTTTCGCAACTTTCGCAACGCCAAGAAGGACGCGACTTAGGCCGGATGGAAGTTCGACTCCGAACCGAAGCGATTCCGGAAATTCACAAACGGCTAGCGTATGCCGACGACTTGGAGCCGTTCGAACGCTTCCAACATTTGAGGACTTGGCTTCGTTCCCGCGACGTCGCCGCGCTCCGAAACGCGCTCGACGCCGAAATCGCTCGCGACGAAACGTCGGAAGTCGACGCGCTTCGCGAACCTTACGTTCGTTGGGCGCTCTTGCAAAAACGGGTTACTACCGTCGCGACCGAAGCGCGCAAGGCGCTCCCCGAAAAGGAACGCAACTCTTACGGCGTCAACCGTTTCCCGTCCCTTGCGCCGGAAATCCAAGCGGAACTCGCCGCCCTCGCCGCGGAGATCGCCGAACGCGCCGACGACGGAGCGCTCCCTTGGGAACTCGGCGGCTCTTGGTCGGAAACGGCGGCGGGTTTCGCGTCGCACATTGAACGCGAAATCCACCTCGACGCCGCCGCGCCGATCTACAAGGAGATTTACGCCGCGCTCGTCGACTCCGACGCCGAAACCGATCAAAAGGTTTGCCGCGAACTGAAACGCAAAATCGGCGAAGCGGAGTTCCTCGGTTCGACGTTCGAAGTCCCGGGGCTCGACCTCGACGGCACCCCGATCGATTGGAAGCGGTTCCGCGGCGCGCCGGTTTTGCTTACGACGGGCGGCGATTTAAGATATTACGCGCCGAACGCCGACCGCGAGTTTATCCCGAAATGCGTCGAAGCGGGCCTGCAAATCGTTCGTTATTGCAACGATCTAGAAAGCGCCCGACGACTTGCGCAACGCGACCTTGAAGAGCAAGGGAATTTCCGTCGCCGTCAAGCGCAAGGCTTTCCTTCCCTCTCCGCCCCGACGCCGATCGCGGATTACGTCGTTCCGCTCGAAGGACGCGGGCCCGGCGATTGGCCCTCCGAACACGGGATTATTTGGGCGTCGTTCGCCGTTCTTTTCGACGCCGACGGACGCGTTCTCGCGACGTATCCGCGCCTCCTTAATAAAAACAACGCGCCGGAAATCGCCGACGAGTTGCGCAAACTCTTCCCGGACGTTCCGTCGACCGAACGCGAGTAACCGAGTCGTTCGTCGCGCCGTTGCCGCCGACGCCGGGCGTCCTGTTCGTTCGTTTCGGAGCGTTGCTCCGGAGCGGACGGCTCGGCGTCGGTTTTCGCTCCGTTATCTTCCGTTTTTATTACCGTCCAAGGAGAAAGCAATGCGCTCCAACCGTTTTAATATCGACCGTTTGCAACTCGCCGCGCTCTCGCTCGCCGTCTTCTCCGTTTCCCCGTTCGTCGCCGACGCGTCGACCCGGGCGAGCGACCTTGCGCGACAAATCGACGACGCCGAGCGACAAACCATCGCAACAACGAACGCCCCCGCCCCGGCTCGCGATAGGAAAGCCGATCGCCGCGACGAGCAAATAAGCGAAATCGACGCGCTTCTCGACGTTCCGGAAGGGGAAAGCGGCGAATTTTACCGCCAACGCTTGCAAGCCCTCCAAAACGCCTGCGCAGACGTCGTCAATTTCGACGCGGTTCGTTACAATCTCGTTCGTTACCTCGACGAAAAAGGCTTGCCCCAATGGCGGCGCGCAGAGCCGAACTCGCTCGAAAACCAAGTTTACGTCGCCGCTCGCGCTCTTTACGAACGCCTGTTCGACGCGCCGGATATCGAGCCGCAAATTCGCGACCGTTGCTTCGCCGAGTATTTGCGCGACTCCTACCTGTACCGCGATCCCGTCGACGAAGTCGCTCTCCAAAATTGGCGCGACTATTGCGCCGCGCGGTTGGCGCTCGAAGAAACGCGGGAACCGTTCCCGTTGAATCGCGTTCTCGCGTTGCGAACCAAGATTTCCTACGCGGAAAACCGCCTCGCCCGCAAGACGACCGACGCCGCGGAAAAAACGTTCGCCGATTTCCCGACGCTCGCCGCGCTCGCCGACAACCTCGCCGAAAAAGTCGGGCTCGAACGCCTCGTCGCCGACGTTGAAACGCCGCAAGACGCCGAAAAACGCTTCCTCGCGGCTTTAGTCCTTACCGTCAAACTTAACGCCGCGCTCCCCGAACTCCTCGCCGAAGAACGCCCGGCGGAGGAAACGACCGAGTTTTACC
>JAFYVO010000374.1 GCA_017549085.1 Thermoguttaceae bacterium | reverse complement strand
GCGACCGTTTCGACGCTTGGAACCGTCGAACGCGTTGGAATCGGCGTCGGCGTCGCGACCGTTTCGACGCTTGGAACCGTCGAACGCGTTGGAATCGGCGTCGGCGTCGCGACCGTTTCGACCGGAGCGACCGCTTGGAACGTCGCGATTGCGACGACTCGGACGACCGATTAGAAACGGTGTTGCGGAACCGCGTTCAGCATACCGAAAGAATCGCCCGGCGTCAAGCGAGCGTCGCAAGGAAAACGAGCGGAGAAAACGCGCCCTATAGTAATAATGACAAAAACAAAAAAACGCGGCTCGACCGAGCGTCGAAACCGCGTTGGAACAAGGGGAGGGCGCGCTCTTTAAGAGGCGTTCGCGTTGGGCGGAGCGTCGCCGCCGGCGCGCGCGTCGTCGAGGAGGCGGCGCAAGCGTTCGCTCGTCGTTTGCATCTCTTGGCGGCGCGCTTGCCGACTAGGCGAGTCGGCGGTCGGGACGCGCGCCGCGTTTTCTTCGAAGCGGAGGATCGCGTTTTCAAGTTTCTCAATTTGGCGTTCCGCGTCGTCGAGTTTGCCGCGAACGATAAAAAGTTCGGCGCGAGCGGCGCGAAGCGGCCCGAAAAATTTGAAATCTTCGAAATTCGGGTGCGTTTTGAAGAACTCGACCGTCCGTTCGTCGGCTTGCGCAAGGAGGTCTTCGGCGCGTTCGAGGTTCCCGAGGAGGGCTTCGCGCTTGGCGAAGTTGAAGAGAACGACGACGCGGAACGCCGCGTATTGCGGCGAAGCGGGAAATTTCTCGACGAGCGCGTCCGCCGTCGAGAGCGCGCGGCTCTCCGCGGCGGCAAGTTCGTCGCGTCGCGTCGCGTCGTCGACCCAAAGGTCGGCGTCGACGATCGACTTAACGACGCTGTGGAGTATCGCGGCGACGTAGGAGCGCGAGTCGTTCGGATAGCGCGTCGCGAAGATTTTCGCGAATTCGTCGCTTTGGCGTTGCAGGTCGAGCGCTTTTTCCTTATTGTCGAGCGTCGCGGCCCAAATCGAGGAAAAGGCGTAAAATTTAACCGACGCGAGGAGGTAGTCCGGCGTTTGCGGCGCGCCGGCGCGTTCGAGCGTTTCGAGCCATTCCCCGGCGGCGCGGAAGTCGGCTTCAAGCTCCGCGACCGTTTCCGGCGTCGGAAGGGCGCGTTTCGGCGTTTCGAAGAAACCGAGGCGACCGCTTTTTTCGGCGCCGACGCGAAGTTCTTCGAGACGAACGACCGCCCGTTCGAAACGCAGACGCGCCGCCGCGCGCCGCGCCGCTTCGGCGAGCGGGGAATCGTCGGGAATCGCGGACAACTCGTCGAGCGTCTCGGCGCAAAGGGGGAGGAATTCGGCGAGGCGGTTTTCGAGCGGCGACGCTTCGTAAGCCGCGAGGACGACGGTCGCTTTTTCGAGCGCGATTCGGCTCCGCTCCGTTTCGTCCGCCGCGAAGTTGAGCGCGCGGCGGTAGAGTTCGAGCGCTTGCGAATAAGCGTTCGAGTCTTGCGACTGTCCGAGGAGCGACCGAATCGAGCCGACGCGAACGCGAGCCCGCGCCGATTTGAGGAGGAGCGTCGGTTCGTTTTCGTTTTTGGCGACGAAACCGTCGTAAAACGCGAGGAGGTTTTCGAGAACGCGAGCGTCTTTTTCCGGGATCGACGGCGCGTCGGTCGGCGCTCCGACGGAATCGGCGTCGTCCAAAAACTTGAAGTCGACCGCCGCCGCGTCGCCGAGCGACTCGAAAACGTCGTCGAACGCCGCGAGCGCGAGGTCGAGGTTGGCTTGCGCTCGTTGCGATTCCGCTTCCTTCGCGCGAACAAGAACCAGCGTGCGGACGTAACTCGTCGAAATTCCGGCGAAAATAACGGTTAACAAAACAAAAATCGAAATAAGGAGCCCGGCGACGAGGCGGTTGCGCTTCCCCCAACGCCAAACGCGTTCGATCAAGCCGACGCGCCGCGCTCGAATCGGACGGTCGTCGAGAAAACGCTGCAAGTCGTCGGCGAGTTCTCCGGCGGATGCGTAACGTTTTTCCGGCGTCGGTTCGACCGCTTTAAGGACGATCGTTTCGAGGTCGAGCGGGATTTTCGGGTTGATTTTGCGCGGACGAGTCGGGCGTCCGGCGGCGACCTGCGCGAGGAGGCGCGTGTAGTTCGTTTCGTCGAACGCCGGAGTGAAAGTCAAGAGTTCGTAAAGGGTTAAGCCGAGCGAGTAAATGTCCGAAAGGGGCGAAAATTTCCCTTCGAGCGCTTCCGGAGCGAGGTAGCGGAGGGTTCCGACGAGCTGCCCTTGACGCGTCAAATCGTTTTCGGTCGTCGATTTCGCGAGCCCGAAGTCGGTGATCCAAACGACGCCGTCTTCGGCGACGACGAGGTTCGACGGCTTAATATCGCGGTGGACGACGTCGTGCCGATGCGCGTAGTCGAGCCCCTGCGCCGCCTGAATGACGACGTCGCAAACGCGTTGATAATAGTTCGATTCGGCGATGCGAACGGAGAGGAGCGGCTTGCTCGCCGCCGGAAAACGGGCGCCGAACGCGCTCGGATTGACCGTTTCGCGACGTTCCGAACGTCGGCGCTTGGCGTCGCCGCGTCGAGGGAAGAAAGGGGCGGTTTCGGGCGGTTCGGCGGGCGCTTGCGCTTCGCTCGGCGTAAAATCCGACGGGTATTGCGTCGTTTCGGCGAGCGAGTCGACTTCGGCGGAGCGAAGCGCGGCGGAGGGGACGGTCGTTTCGGAGCGCGAATCGTTCGCCGCGTCGTTTGACGAATCGTCGGCGAGCGTTTTAGACGCTTCCGCTTCCTTCATCCGCAAAAACTGTTCGAGGTTGACGCCGTCGACGAACTGCATAACGTAAAAAAACTTATCGTCGAGCACGTCGGAATCGAAAACTGGAACGATATTCGTATGATGGAGGCGCGCCGCCGTTTTGGCCTCGCGTTGAAAGCGTTTGATCGCTTGCGCTTCTTCGCCGGGAAAAATCTTCATTACTTTAAGGGCGACGACGCGTTCGAGCGTTTCGTCCCAAGCCTCGTAAACGACGCCCATTCCGCCGCGTCCGATTTCGCGAACGATTCGATAATTCTTAAGGCGTTCGAGTCCGGAAATCGCGAACCCTTGCCGTGACGCGCCCTGCGAAAGGCTCGACAGCGCGCCGGGGGTTCCGCCCTTTTCTAAGAGGAGAAGGGCCGGGAAAAGTTCGAGAATCTCTTCGGCGAACTCCGGAAAACGGGCCGCGTATTCGTCGACCGACGGGCGGCGACCGGCGCGAAAGTCTTCGACGAAGCGTTCCGAAAGGGTTTCGAGGTCGGGATCCTCCGCGTCGAGCGGGGCGGGCTCGGCCGTCGACGGGAGAAATTGGGAGATTTGCGTCGTTTGGAAGGAAGCGTCGGAGAGCGGGGCGTCGGCGCGTTGTTTGTCGAAGCGATCGGACATATTAGCGTTAAAATAGGAAAGTCGCGAGGAAAAGGGAGGCGACGGTCGGCGGCGCGAACGTCGGAGCGACGAACGGCGCCGCTTTCAAGAAGTACGCGTTTTGCGGCGTTCGTCGCTTCCGACGCGAAATTTTAGCGAGAATTTTAAGTTGGGGAAAGTTTGTCGGTCGCAAGGACGGCGCGGCGGGCGGGCGTTCGCGTCGACGAGACGGGCGCGAGCGAACGCCGCTTTCCGGGCGGGCCGAACGCCGTCGCGTTTATTCGAGGAGTTCGTCGAGCTTTTCCGCTTGCAACACGACGCGGAATTTTTTGAGCGCGCGGAGATAACGAACGCTCGCGACGTTCGGCGCGACGTTCAGCTCCTCCGCCGTTTCGCGATTGCTCAGCTGTTCGAAGTGCCGCAACGACAATATTTCGCGATCCTCCGGGTCGAGCTTTTCGAGACATTCGCGCAACTTGATCGTCAGCTCGGCGCGGCGGGCGGCGAGGGACGGCGACGTCAGCTTCCCGACGAGAAAGATCGACGTCGAGGTCGGGTCGGCCTGCATTCTCGGCGCGGAAA
Source organism: Thermoguttaceae bacterium (assembly GCA_017549085.1). Taxonomy (GTDB): domain Bacteria; phylum Planctomycetota; class Planctomycetia; order Pirellulales; family Thermoguttaceae; genus RUG369. The sequence goes on along the minus strand of JAFYVO010000374.1, from coordinate 433 downwards.
TCGAAATTTCGCGACCGACGTTCCGCTTTTGCGTTTGGCAGTAGCGGCGGTAAAACGTTACCAGCTGTTGGTTGACGATGAGGCGCAACCAAACGAGCGACGAGACTTTCGGCGCGGAAATCCCGTTGCGCAACTGACGGTAAGCCTCGATGAAAGCCTCCTGCAACACGTCGTTGGCGTCGACGCGGCTGCGGAGTTCCGGTTGAAGGCGCAGTTCGATCATTCGGAGAAGGCGTTCGCGATGCTCGGCGAACATCGCGTCGATCATTTGGCGCGCTTCGGCGTCGCGTTCCGGGTCGTTCGTCGCGTCGAGGACGACGGAGGCGAATTGCGAGGCGTTGGGCGAAACGGCGGCCGAGGAAGCGGCGTCGAACGGAGGCGTCGGAGCGTCGGACATAAGGGAACCTGCGCGTTAAAACGGGGGATTAAGGGG
>JAFYVO010000373.1 GCA_017549085.1 Thermoguttaceae bacterium | reverse complement strand
AGTCGAGCGCATTGGCGATCGCCCGAGCGATTCGCGTCTTGCCGAGCCCCGGAACGCCGACGAGCAGGACGTGCCCCCCCGCGAAAATCCCGGCCAAGACCTCCTCCAAAATCGCGCGGCGACCAACGATTTCCCGTTCGAGACGCGCTAAAAAACGCTCCTTAAATTCGCCGAAACGCTCCATTAATTCGAGATCGTTCGTCGCAAGCGCGACGTCGGTCGTTTCGTTCGTTTGTTCGCTCATCGCCGTCTCCATTTTCCGTCAAAAACCGTCTATTTTAATCATTCTCGCCTTCGTCGCGAGCCGTCTTCAATAATCGTTATCGGCCGAAAAGGTCGCGAACGTCGACGGGGAGGCCGAATTTTCGACCGTCTCCTCTATTTCGCGGCTTTTCTTTCCGCGACAAACCGCAAAAACGCCCGACTTTTCCAACTTTCCTCGCCCCCTTTCCCAACGTAAAAAAACCGAGCGAACTCGACTTACGTCGAACTCGTTCGGTTTTTTGAACGTCGGAACCGCGAAACGCCGAATCGTCGCGACTCGGCGTTCAACGGTTGTCGAGGTTAAGCCTCAACGACTATTTTTTGCCGCCTTGGACCGGTTTCGGGTTGCGTTCGCGAATGATTTCCTCTTGAACGTTCGCCGGAACGCGTTTGTATTTGAGGAATTCCATCGAGAAAACGCCTTGACCTTGCGTCATACCGCGGAGGGTCGAGGAGTAACCGAAGGTTTCAGCCAACGGAACTTCGCCGACGATGCGGCAGTTCGCGCCGGTCGTTTCGGTCGACGAGACGACGCCGCGACGGCTCGAGAGGTCGCCGACGACGCCCCCTTGGAAGTTTTCCGGGCATTCGATGTCGATCTTCATGATCGGTTCGAGGAGCGCCGGTTTCGTGCGCGGGAAGTTTTCGCGCAACGACGTTTGGGCGCAGATGCGGAACGCCAAGTCGCTCGAGTCGACCGCGTGGAACGAACCGTCGTTGACGACGATCTTGAGGTCGACGACCGGGTAACCGGCGATCGGGCCTTTTTCCAACGAACCTTCGTACCCCTTCTTAATCGCCGGGATGTAGTTCGACGGAATGACGCCGCCGGTGATTTGGTCTTCGAAGACGAAGGTTTCTTCGCCGACTTCTTCCTCTTCCGGAATCGGGGACATAATACCGCAAATGTGCGCGAATTGACCGGAACCCCCGGATTGCTTCTTGTGCTTCGTATCGAATTCGATCGCTTGCGTCGGCGCTTCGCGGTAGTTGACTTTCGGCGCGGACGTTTCGACTTCGACCTTGTATTCGCGGCGGATACGTTCGATGTAAAAGTCGAGGTGGAGTTCGCCCATCCCGGCGATGAGGGTTTCGCCGCTTTCCGGGTCGGTCTTGACCGTCAAGGTCGGGTCTTCTTTACGGAAGCGATACAGCGCTTTGCCGAGTTTGTCGGTGTCGCGGGTTTCGCAAGCCTTAATCGCGACTTGGATAACCGGTTCCGGAATGAAGATCGATTCGAGCGTGCAGTAGTTCGCGGTTTCGCAGTAGGTTTCGCCGGACGAACCTTCGATACCGATGACCGCGACGATGTCGCCGGCGCCCGCCGATTCGAGTTCGACGCGTTGTTCGGCGTGCATGCGGAAGATGCGGCTGACGCGTTCTTTGTGACCGGTGCGTTGGTTGACGTAGGTTTCGCCCTTCTTGAGCGTCCCTTCGTAAATCCGCATGAAGGTGAGCGTCCCGTACGGGTCTTCGACCGTTTTGAACGCCATCGCGATGAGCGGGCGGTCGTTCGACGGTTGGAGGATAACCTTTTCTTCTTCGCCGGTTTCTTTATTGACGCGGAAAGCGGAACCTTCGCGGTCGAGCGGCGACGGGAGGTAACGGGAAATCGCGTCGAGCAAGAGTTGAACGCCCTTGTTGCGGTACGCGGTCCCCATAAAGACCGGCGTGAATTGACGCGCTTGCGTCGCATTGCGAACGATTTCGTGAATGAGGTCGACCGAAACTTCGCGTTCTTCGAGGAGCGCTTCCATCAACTCGTCGCTGTACATCGAGAGCGTTTCGAGCATTTCTTGACGCGCTTCTTGATATTCGTCGACGAGGTGGGCCGGGACGTCTTCTTCGCGAACTTTTTCGCCTTGCGGGCCGTCGAAGTAGTAAGCGCGACCGGTGACGAGGTCGACGACGCCTTCGAAGTTTTGTTCGGCGCCGATCGGAATTTGCATCATGACCGCTTCGCAGTCAAGTTTTTCGTGCAGTTGTTTAACGACGCGACGCGGGTTGGCGCCGGTGCGGTCCATTTTGTTGATGAACGCCAAACGCGGAACGCCGTAACGCTTCATTTGGCGGTCGATCGTGAGCGATTGCGCTTGAACGCCGCCGACCGAGCAGAGAACCAAAACGGCGCCGTCCAAAACGCGGAGGCAGCGTTCGACTTCGACCGTGAAGTCGACGTGGCCGGGGGTGTCGATCAAGTTGATCGTCGTGTCGCCCCATTCGACGCGGGTCGCGGCGCTGGCGATCGTAATCCCGCGTTCTTGTTCGAGGTCCATACTGTCCATCGTCGCGCCGCCGTCGTGAACTTCGCCGATTTTGTGCGTGCGACCGGTGTAAAAGAGAATGCGCTCGCTAAGAGTCGTCTTTCCGGAGTCGATGTGAGCGGAAATACCAATGTTGCGCCAATTTTTTAATTCAGACATTGTTGCAGCGTCCTGTCGCGTCGACAAATTGCTTAAAGCGGGTTCGAATATTTAGTAACCGATGGAAACGCGGCGTTCGCGCCGCGCGGAGCGTTTCAAGTCGCGTCGACGCTTTTAGTATACCGACGACTTGACGCTAAGGAACCGGCGCCGCCTTTCGACGACGCTCGTTCAAAAACATTGATTCCGCTACGTTAATCCTACCAAACCGAGACGCGGGGGTCCAGTCCGCGTCGGCGCGCTTTCGAGGGGTCCAGTCTCAAAACCGCGAAACCGTTTTTTTCGCCGCTCGGCTCGTAAAGAGGGAACAGAAAGAAAAACGGGGCGAATCGACCGTTTTGGAGCCGTCATTATACCTTAATTTTCCGGTTCGGCAAGGGCGCGAAGTCGCTTTTTCGCTCAAAAGCGCGTCTTTTTTCAAGAAAAAGCCCAATTTTTTCGGAAAAACCGCACCCCGTCCCCCGCTTCGCGCGCACAATCTTGCGCTTTTTCACTCGTCTGTGCGCGTTTTTTTCCGCTCAAATTTAAACGTTTGGGCGTTCCGAAGTCAAAAATCGCTCTGGACGCCGCGCTTCACAATCGTTACAATCGTCAAAACCGCGTCCGTCGACGGTCGGCGACGCGCCCTATTTTATTAACGTCGTTTCCCGCAACGCGAAAGACAACGCCTATGAACGCCGCGAAAAAACGCCTCCTTTGGCTCGGACACAACGCTTTCCTTTTCGAATTTAACGGCGCTCGTTTTCTCGTCGACCCGTTTTTGCCGTCGAACCTT
>JAFYVO010000372.1 GCA_017549085.1 Thermoguttaceae bacterium | reverse complement strand
CCAAGTTGACGGAGACGCGGCGCGTCGAATCCGCGTCGAATTCGAGCGTTTCCCCTTCGTATTGGAGCGAGACGACGCAGGAGCCGATTTTCGGCGCGTCGGCCAACGAAACGACGCGGCGCGTTTGGGTTTCGTCGACGTTTTCGACCGTTAAGTTTTGCGTCGGGACCGCTTTGCCGTCGACGAAAATTTTGAGGTTCGGCGTCTTGCCGCCGAGCGCGTGCGAGACGAGAGAAATCGAGTCGAGCGGTTCTCTTTCGACGCGGTAGACAAAGCGTTGCTCGACGCGTTGCGAACCGGTTTCGCCGATATGAACGTCGGTTTTTGATTCAATTTCGATTTTTTGTTCCTGTTTTTTGGCGCGCGCCGCGAAGAGAGGGGGCGCGTCGTTCGACGTTTCCCCGCGACGTCGGGTTTGGTAAACGAGCGGCGCCTGCTGGAGTTGCGGCAGTTCGAGCGTCGGCGCGAGCGCGCGGAGCGGTTTCGGCGTTAAGTCGACGCAACTTTCGGGCGTCGGCGTCAGTTCGACGGCGTCGACCGGCGCGACGACGACGGTCGACGGTTCGAGCCAAGATGCGTTCGGCGTCGGAAAGGAAAAAGCGAACGCGCCGTCTTCCGCCGCGTCGAGTTCGCGACCGGCGTTCAGTTCGAATTCGACGACGCCGTCGGTCGGCGCGATCAAGGGGAAGGTCGTTTCGCCGGTCGTTTCGTTGAACTCGATGTTCAACACGTCGACGAGATCGTCCGACGCGAGCCCGGCGAACTCCCAATCGCGCAAATTTACTTTGAATTCCGAGATTTTTGCGCCGTAAACCGAATATTGAAACTTAGCGCGAAGGGTCGCTTCTTTTTCCCCGACGACGACTTGGTATTCCGGCTTGACGTTGACGACGACGCGGCGGACGAACGGCTGAGCGTTCAGCGCGAAAGGTTGAGCGGAAAAGAGATAAAGCTCTTCTCCCTCTTCGAGCGACGCGGCGTTTTCGACGTCGACGCGGGCGCCGAACAGGGGCGCGACGTTGAAGTCGAGCCCTTCCGTTTTGGAAATTTTAACGCGACCGCGTTGCTTTTGCGCGCCTTCGACTTCGAAACCGGAGATTTCGCGAACGCCGGTTTCTGCGTTCGACGCGTTTTCCGGCGCCGGAGTTCGCGTTTTAATTTTAAGAACCGCGGAGTTGGTTTTTTGCGCGAGTTTGATTTCGAGCGTTTGCGGACGTTCGTCGCCGGCGTTTTGCGCGCTCGCGTCGTCGGAGGGGGCGAGGGGCGCCGTCGAACCGTCGCCGGTCAAGACGAGATCGCGGATTTCAAACGCGGCGCCGTCGGCGTCGGTCGCGAAAATTTCGTCTTGAACGAGGGCGGCTCGAGCGGGGAGGCGAACTTTGAACGCGTCCGTTTCGCCGCCGAAAACGCGAACGGGGAGCGTCGCTTCGCAGACGGTTTCGCGGGCGTCGAGTCGAACGTCGATCGTCGCGTCTTCGACTTGGTAAACGACGACGTTTTGCTCCGCCGCCGACTTGCTTTTGCGCCAAACGACGTCGGTCGTTTCCGCGCCGCGTCCGAGGCCGTGCAGCGTCAAGTTGGTCGTCGACTCGTCCATCGGCGTCGCGGCTCCTTGGATCGCGCCCTTAACGCTTTTGAATTTCGCGTCTTGCAACGGCGCGGCGAGGAGAAGTTGCGAGTTGACCGACGGGGGGAACGTCGCGACGAGGCGTTGTTCGTCGAGCCCGAGCGTTTCGACGGCGAAACAAAGTTGAAGCGTCAATTTATATTGGCGGGCTCGGCGGCGCGACGCGGAGTCGTCGTTGCGCCGGCGGGCGTTCGCGTCGTCGGACGTCGCGGCGTTTTCCTCTTCGCGCGGCGGTCGAACGAGCGCGACGTAGGCGCCGGTTTCTCCGTCGACGTCGAGTTCGCACTCGGAGCCTTCGGGCCCTTCAAAGGCGAAACCGTCGTTAAGCTCGGCGGACGCGGCTCCGTCGCCGTTCGAGGCGGGAATGTAAACGCCTTCTTGAAGTCCGAGGGGAACGCGGACGAGTTCGTCGCCGAAGACCTGGACGGTAAAGACGACGTCGAGGCGCGCGACGCCCTTGTCGACGGTTCCGAACGCGTTGATTTTTTGAATCGAATAAGGCGACTGTTCGGCGCGTTCGTCTTCGCCGTCGATCGTTTGCATCACCTCTTCGAGGGACCAATTGGGGAGCGGGACGCGCCAAGCGCCGTTTTCTTCGGAGAGCCAAAAAGTCGGTTTTTCGCGAAGGTTCGACGTGCGGCGAACGAACGGCGCGGCGGCGTTCGCGTCGGTGGGGAGCGTCGGCGAAGGGGCGTCGGCGACGTCGGTCGCCGGTTCGAGCGAAACGGAAGAGGGCTCTTCGACGGGCGCGTCGGGCGTCGTCGGGGTTTGCGCCGCCGTCGACGCGACGAGGCCAACGAAGAAAAGCGCAAACTCCGACGCGATTCGAGCGAATCGCGAAGGTCGGAGAACCGATTGGGCAAGCGTTCGTTTAGTCAAGTTGGGCCTCGGGCGGAAACGACGGACGGCGTCGCGCTTGTTCGGGCGACCGAACGGCGACGCGTTCAAAAATGCGAATGTAAGGTAAACGCGAATGGATCGCGACGTTGACAAAATGGGGGAAATGGGCGAACAACGTTGGGAACGAGGAAAATGCGCTCCGCAAAAATAACGCCGTTTCTCTATTTTAACCGAAAGGGGGCGAAAAGGGAATAAAAAAAAGGGCGCGAACGTCGATTTTTTGTCGGAGAGTAAGGAAAAAGAAGGGGAATAAACGATTGTAGCGAAAACGCGGGGCCCGGCGTCGGCGAAAAAGCCGTTGGAGCGTTCGGGGAGCGTTGGGGAACGTTGGGGAACGTTGAGGAACGTTGAGGAACGTTGAGGAACGTTGAGGAACGTTGAGGAACGTTGAGGAACGTTGAGGAACGTTGAGGAACGTTGGGGAACGTTGGGGAACGTTGGGATACTTGGGAGGCTTGGGATGTTTGGGAACTTTGGAAAGTCGGGCGACTCTTGGGCTGAAAAGTTCGGGGCGCGGAGGGCGGCGTTAAAGAAGAGGGAGAAGAAACGAAATGGAGAGAAACGCCGCGGCGCGACGGAAGGATAACGCGACGCCGATCGAGCGGAGCGTCGCGAGTCGCGCCGGTTTAACGGCGGGAGGAAGCGCGGCGTTGCGAGTCGCCGAAAGCGACGACGTCAAGCGCCGATTTCGACGCCGGTTTCGACGCGCGGTCGGCGTTCGCGAACGTTTGAAACTTCGAGCT
>JAFYVO010000036.1 GCA_017549085.1 Thermoguttaceae bacterium | reverse complement strand
GTCGACCCGGCCCCGCTCGCCGCGCCGACTCTCGACGAAGCCCCGCTCGTCGACCCGGCCCCGCTCGCCGCGCCGACGTTCGAAGAAGCCCCGCTCGCGCCGGTCGAACCGGTCGGAACCGGCGTCCCGGGGGACAAGAAGCTCGAAGGCGCGCAAACGACGAACATCGTCGTCGAAAAGATCGCTCCGAAAGAGATTCAAATCGACCGCGAAGCGAAGTTCGCCGTCAAGGTGAAGAACGTCGGTTCCTCGACGGTTCGCAACCTCGTCGTTCGCGACGTTCTTCCGCGCGGCGCCCGCTTCGTCGCCGCCGACGTCGCGTCGGTCGTCCCGAACGCTCGCGGCGAATTCGCTTGGCCGGCGTTCGACCTTGCGTCCTGTTCCGAAAAAACGTTCGAATATCGAATTATTCCGACGCAAGAGGGCGAAATCGGTTCGGTCGCGACCGTCGCGATCGCCGCCGAAGCGTCTTGTCGCGTCCGTTGCGTTCGTCCGGCGCTCGAAGTCGAGGTCGTCGCGCCGCAAGAAGCGACGATCGGCTCCAACATCGAGCTGAACGTTATCGTCGCGAACGTCGGCACCGGCGCCGCGACGAACGTCGCGATTCTCGAAACGATTCCGGAAGGGCTCAGCCATCCGAGCGGTTCCGTTCTGGAACACTCGCTCGGCGCGTTCGCTCCCGGCGAAAAGAAACGCGTTCCGTTGACGTTGCAATGCGTCGCTCCCGGCGCGACCGTCAACAATCTCGTCGTTACCGCCGACGGCGACTTGCGCAAAGAAGTCCAAACGGAAATCAAAATTCTCGCGCCGAAACTCGAACTTTCGATCGACGGCGCCGAAACGCCCTACCTCGAACGCCAAACGACGTACCGTCTGAAAGCGGCGAACGTCGGCGACGCGGCGGCGAAAGACGTTAAGCTCGTCGCGGAAATTCCGTCGGGAACGAACTTCGTTTCCGCGAACAACCTCGGCGTTTACAAAGCGGAAACCCGCTCCGTTTATTGGGATCTCGCCGACCTTCCGGCGGGCGCGGCGGGCGAAATCGAGTTGACGCTGACCCCGACGAAGATCGGCGCCTCGCGCTTGACGTTCGGCGGAACCGGCCCGCTCGGTTTGGCGGCGCAAGTCGTCAAAGAAATCGAGATCGACGGCCTCCCGGCGTTGTCTTACGCCGTCAAAACGTCGCCGAATCCGGTCGAAATCGGCAAAGAAATCGTTTACGAAATTCAACTCGCCAACCGCGGCACGAAGGCGTCGACGAACGCGACCCTTCAAATTGCCGCTCCGGAAGCGTTGAAAATCGTTTCGGTCGAAGGCCCGACCCGTTATTCGCAACAAAACGGCGCGGTCGTGTTCGACGCGATTCGCGAAATTCCGGCGAAATCGGCGGTTACGTACAAGGTAAAGGCGCATTGCGAAGCGGTCGGCGACTGCCGCGTCCGTTTCCAACTCAGTTCCGACGACCTTGAACCGCTCGTCAAAGAGGAAAACGTCCGCGTTTACCGTTAAAACCCGCAACGTCGACGTTCGCCGTTCGCTTTTCCCGCGTCGAGCGAACGCCGGCTTTCCCGTCCTCCTTATTCCCCCTATCCCTCCCATTCCCCCCTAAGGAACCGCCAATGACCGTCGAAATCGTCGTCGACTCCGAACAACAAACGGACGTTTTGGGCCGCCTCCTCGCGGAAACGCTCCCGGACGGCGCCGTCGTCGCGCTTTTGGGAACGTTGGGCGCCGGAAAAACGCGTCTTGTGCAAGCGGTCGCCGCGGCGTCGGGGGTTCCTCGCGACGAAGTTGGGAGCCCGACCTTCGTTCTCGTTCGCGAATACGAAGGCGACCGGCCGATTTTCCACTTCGACGCTTACCGTCTCCGCGATTCCGACGAGTTTCTCGAACTCGGCCCGGACGAATACTTTGAATCGGACGGCCTTTCGTTCGTCGAATGGGCCGACAAAGTCGAAGACGCGACGCCGGAAGACCGTCTCGAAATTGTCGTCGAGCCGATCGACGCGACCTCGCGCCGTTTCCTCGTTACGTCGCGCGGCGAGTTCGTCCCCGATTTTGAAAACGTTCTTTTCGAGCGCTGGAAATCCGAGACAAACGCCGAATAACGCGACGTTTCCGATTCTTGCGCCGGAAACAAAATCAAAAACAAATCAAAAACGCCCCAATAGTCGACGGTCGAAACAAAAACGCGCCGTCGATTTCGTTTTTTAACGCTTTGCGCGACGCAAGTCGCGACGCTCAACCGCCGCCGATGAACGCTCCCGAGACCGCCCCGCGTCGTTTCCGCTTTTTTCCTCTTATTCGCGTCGAAACGCTTCTTTTCTTCGTCGTTCCGGCGGCGCTCCTCGCGGCGTTTTTTTTCCGTCCGTTCGTCGAGGGCGCGCGTTTCGCTTATCGCGACGTCGGCTATTTTTATTATCCCCTTTTCGAACAAATCCAAACCGAATGGGAGCGCGGTCGTCTTCCCCTTTGGGATCCGTTCGAAAATCTCGGTCAACCGCTCGCCGGGAACCCGACGTCGTCCGTTTTTTACCCCGGCAAGGCGATTTTTTTCCTTGCGAGCGCCGGTTGCGTCGACTTTAACGCTTGTTTTTCGCTTTACGTCGTCGGACACGTCGCGCTTTCCTTTTTCGGCGTCTATTTTCTCTCGCGCCGCCTTCGAACGTCGCGCGCCGGAGCGGTCCTTGCGGGCTTGTCGTATTCCTTTTCCGGACCGATTTTGTTCCAATATTCGAACGTCGTTTTCCTCGTCGGCGCCGCTTGGCTTCCGTTTCTCGCCCTTTTTTCGTTCGACTTTTTCGCGTCGGCGACAATCGTCGGGAAATTGAAATCGGCGTTAAAGTTGAGCGTCGCTCAAGCGCTCGCGATCCTCGGCGGCGAACCGCAAATCGTTTATTTATCGACGATCGCGTTCTTTGCGTTCGCGCTCTTCGCCCCGGTTCGACTCGCCGTCAAAACCGCCCGCCCCGTCTCGCCGTCTTCCGACGTTTCCTCCGTTTTCGCCCTTCGTCCCGTTCGCGACCGTTTCCGAACCCGCCTCGCGCTCGGCCTTCTACTCGCCGTCGTCGCGTCGACCGGAACTTTTTTACTCGCGGCGCCGCAAATCCTCCCGGCCGCCGAACTGATCGCCCGTTCCGAACGCGCGGCCGACGGCGCTCCGCGCTCCTTTTGGGAGATTCCGGCGGCGCTTTGGAGAAGCAAGGCAAAAAATAACGTCGCGACGCCGCAAGCCGCGCAAAACAGCGAAACAACGCAAAACAACAAAACAACGCAAAACAACAAAATAACGCAAAACAACAAAACAACGCAAAACAACAAAACAACGCAAAACAACAAAATAAAGCAAAACAACAAAACAACGCAAAACAATAAAATAACGCAAAACAATAAAATAACGCAAAATAACAAAATAACACAAAATAGCAAAATAACGCAAAACAATAAAACAACGCAAAACAGCGAAATAACGCAAAATAGCGAAACAACTCAAAACTGCAAAACAACGCAGAATAGCGAAATAACGCAAAACAGCGAAACAACGCAAAAGGACGCGACGGCTTTTACCGCGTCCCTTCTCGGCGGCGAAATCGAAAATAACGGTCGCAACCGCGCGACGTATCGCTTTAGCGTCGGGCCTTGGCGTTGGGCGGAGCGACTTTTCCCGAACGTCGGCGGGAGGCAGTTTCCGCGTTCGTCCCGTTGGTTTGCGATCTTTCCGGAGGAAATCGCCGTCTGGACGCCGACCCTTTACTGCGGCGTCGTTCCCTATTTGTTCGCTCTCTCCGCCGCGCGCTTTCGTTTCGGCGCTCGACGTTCGCGACGTCGGCAAGCGCAAAAACGTTTTGGGCGACGCCGATTAAGCCCCGACGACTCTCCGGCAACGCTCGGCTCAATCGCTAAACTTCCCCAAGACCTCCCGTTTTATCGTCGCGACCGTTCGACGCTCGACGCGTTTCGCGTCGGGGCGACTTGGCTCGTCGTTCTCTCGACGGCGGGCGCGCTTGGCGGCTTTGGCGTCGTTTGGGCGATTCGTTTTTGCGGCGCGCTCCTTTCCGGCGCGACGCCCGCTTCGTCGTTTGTCGACGGCGACCCGGTCGGCGGGCTT
>JAFYVO010000371.1 GCA_017549085.1 Thermoguttaceae bacterium | reverse complement strand
TCTCGTTTGCGAACGGAGGCGGCGCGGAGATTATTGAGCGAAATTCGATTCGCCGCGATTCGGGGGAACGTTTCGGAGATCGCGGCGTTGGCGTTCGGAACCGGGGCGGGACGCGGCGTCGACGCGGCGGTTGCGGACGCGGTTTCGGAGACGAACCGTCGAACGGTCGCGGAGCGGTTTCGGGAGTTTGCGGCGGCGTTCCGAACGACGGTCGTCGCTTCCGGCGCGCTCGATTTGGTCGTCGACGCGGAGCGGTTCGCGACGGTTCGGAACGGTTCCCCTTGGGCGGCGCGAATTACCGGGGCCGGGTGCATGTCGACGGCGGTTCTCGGAGCTTGCGTCGCGGCGAATTCGGAGCGAGTTTGGGAGGCGGCGGTCGCGGCGACGGCGGCGTTCGGCGTTTGCGGCGAGATCGCGGAGCGGCGGACGGTCGAGCGCGGCGGCGGAACCGCGACCTTTCGAACGGAGTTGATCGACGCGGCTTCGACGGCGGAGCCGGAGCGGTTGGCGTCGGCGTTTCGCGTCGAAACGGAGATTTTCGACGGCGCTTGAACGCGAAAATGCGGATTTAAGCGAAATACGCCGAGTCGAGCGGTCGCGCAAGACGGGAAAATGGAGAGAATAAGACGATGAGCGAAGGTTTAACGGCGCAAAAACGCTTCAACGCGGCAACGTTGCGGCAAGCGTTGCGACTTTACGCGGTTACCGACCGGGCTTGGCTCGGCGGGAAGACCGGCGACGCGGCGATTTCGGCGTTGGCGGCGCAAATTGAGGACGCGCTTCGCGGCGGCGCGACGGTCGTTCAGCTCCGCGAGAAAAATTTGGACGCCGACGAGTTCCGGCGCGAGGCGGTCGCGGTTAAGCGGCTTTGCGAGCGTTTCGGCGTTCCGCTGATTATCGACGACGCGCTCGACGTCGCGCTTGAATGCGACGCGGACGGGTTGCACGTCGGCCAACGCGACTTGGAAGCGGGGGAAGCGCGGCGGGCGCTCGGGCCGAATCGGATTCTCGGCGTTTCGGCGCAAACGGTTGAACAGGCGCGACTTGCGGTCGAGCGCGGGGCGGATTATCTCGGCGTCGGGGCGGTCTTTTCAACGGCGACGAAGTCGGACGCGGACGCCGTTTCGCTCGAAACGTTGCGGGCGATCAGCGGAGCCGTTTCCGTTCCGGTCGTCGCGATCGGCGGGATCGGGGCGGCGCAAGTCGAGCGGTTGACCGGAACGGGAATCGTCGGCGTCGCGGTTGTTTCGGCGATTTTTGGGAGCGACGACGTCGAAGCGTCGACGCGGGAACTCGAACGGCTAACGCGGCGATTTGCGGAGAATTGAGCGGTCGCGCCGATTTTGACGAATAAAAACGCGCGGAATAAGCGGAATAGAGAAAGCGCGCGGCAAGCGTAAAAGAGCGAGAAAAATGCAACGGAATGGATTAAAACGATTGAAGCGATTGAGCGGCGCGATTTTCGACCTTGACGGGACGCTTCTCGACACGATGACGCAATGGAACGCGCTCGGGCTCGAGTATTTGCGTCTTCAAGGCGTCGAAGCGGGGCCGGAGTTGACCGAGCGGCTTTCGACGATGAGTTTGCGGCAAAGCGCGGAATTTTTTCGAACCGAATACGGGCTAAAAATCGAGTTGGCGGAGATTGTCGAAACGATGAAGTCCCGCCTTATAACGCTTTACAACGAGGAAGCGGCGTTAAAACCGGGCGCGCGCGAAACATTGCGTTTCTTGCAAGAGCGGGGCGTCGGGGCGGCGCTCGCGACGGCGACTTCGGCGGAATTGGCGACGGCGGGGCTTCGGCGCAACGACGCGCTCGGCTTTTTCGGCGCGCTGTTCTCTTGCAAAGATCCGGGCGTCCGCGTCGGAAAGGCGGAGTCGGCGAAAGTGTTCGACGTCGCTCGCGAGTTTTTAGGGACGCCGCTCGAGGAAACGATCGTCGTCGAAGACGCGTTGCACGCCGTCGAAACGGCGAAAAAAGCCGGTTATTTTGTCGTCGCGATTTACGACCCGACGGAAGATAGGCGAAAAGAAACGATTAGGCAAATTGCGGACGTCTATTTCGACGACCATTTCGCGTTTGCCGCTTGGTTGCGCGGAATAAACGTTAACAGAGGTTGAAGCGGAAGGAAAATCTTCGTCTTGGTAAACGGAGGTAAGGAACGACGGAACCGCCCTTTATAAAGCCCGTCTTTTACATCTCGCTATTTTCTTCTATTTAAGAATCGGTCGGCGGCGTTTTGGGAAGGCGCGTCGCCGGGAGGGCGTTTTTGCAAATATTCGCGAATTTCGACGTTCGCGGCGAGATCGAGCGGCGTTTGCCCGAGATCGTCCTTGGCGTCGAGCGCGAGATTCTCTTTTTTAACGAGCCAAACGACGGTGCGCGCGTCGCCGTTTCGCGCCGCGACGTGAAGCGTCGTTTGCGAACGCCAACCGAACGCTCGAACGTCCGCGCCGTATTTGACGAGAAGACGCGCCGTCAAGTAATCGCCTTTGCCGAGCGCGCCAAAAAGAGCCGCGTTGAGATCGTTTTGGTCCGCAAATCGCGCGTTCTTTTCTTCATAAAGCCAGCGAACAAGTCGGCGACACTTCGACTGCGCCGCAAAACGCAACACCGACGCGCCTCGAATGGTTCGCGCGTTAAGATCGGCGCCTAAGTTGAGGAAATAATCGACAAGGTCAATATTTCCGCTTCGGGCGGCGCAGTGCAACGGCGTTTCGTTTTTGGGACTTCGCGTTTTCACATTCGCGCCTCGTCCAATGAGATTGCGAACTTGCTTTAAATCGCCGGATTTTGACGCCGTAAGGAGACGCGCGTCGATTCCGCG
>JAFYVO010000370.1 GCA_017549085.1 Thermoguttaceae bacterium | reverse complement strand
GTCGTCGGCGATTTCCGCGACGACGGCTTCGGAATCGAGCGGACGGCCCATTTCGCGACTGTTGACGATCGGCTGCAACGCTTGGTGTTCGAGGTTCGGCGACCTCCCGTCCCAAAAGAGGCGATAGAAGAACGCCGAACACGCGACGGTCGGCGAGTTGCGAACGCCCAATTTTCCGCCGACGCCTTCGGAAGTCGGGCGATCGTCGGCGAATCCGCGCGACGCGTCGTGGCAAGTCGCGCAAGAAACAGTTCCGTCGCTCGACAAACGTCGGTCGAAAAAGAGTTTTTTCCCGAGCGCGAACCGCTCCGGCGTCGCCTCGTTCCCCTCCGGAACTAACGCGTTCCAATAACTTGCGTCGACGCCCGCCGGTTTCGCGACCGGGTTGACGCCGTTTAACATTTTGTCGAGCGCCGCCTCTTGAACTTCCTCCGGCGTCGCGCCGCGTTCGTTTTCGAGCGCGCCCGGTCGAGCGCGGTCGGAAGACGCTTCCGGCCTAAGCGGCGTTTTGAGCGGCGGTTGCGACGCGGGCGCCGGGAACGCTTTCGGCGACGATTCGTTCGTTCGCGAAGTCGTCGAGCGCGCCGGTTTTAACGCCGAACGAGTTGCCGGCGACGGCGCGGTTTCGAGCGGCGGCGTTCCAGGAATCGGAACCGCTTCGCGAACGGTCGGCGTTCCGAGCGTCGTGGTCGTTCCGACGTTCGGCGCGACGCGACGCGACGAAATCGGCGTCGCGCCCGCTTGCGTCGGCGGAACCGAGTTCAACGCAACCGGCGCGTTCGCAACGGGTTGCGGCGTTCCGTTCGTCGTTCTCGTCGGAACCGTTTGCGACGTTTCGTTCGTCGACCGCGTCGGAATCGTTTGCGGCGCAACCGGCGCGTTAATAACCGTTTGCGTCGTTTCGTCGTAAACCGGAGCGAACGTTCGCCCGAACCGCCGCGTTCCGAACGGTCGCGGAGCGACGCGGTTCGGCCTTTGCCGAGTCCAAGCGTTCTCGTAATGCGACGTCTGCGCTCGATTTGTCGTCTGAGCGCGCGCTCTGTCGAACGGCGCAGTTTGCGGTCGCGGCGGCACGTTCTCCTCAAACGGCGCCGATTGCGCCCAAACGAACGAGGCGCCAAGAGCGACGCTAAGAACTGTCGCAACGGCGCGGCGCGCTGTTTTCCTTCGTTTTCTTTTTCGCATTTTCACTATCCCTTCAGATTCGAGAATTTTAACAACGACAATTGCTTTTCGAAACGCGCCCTTCGCCCGGCGACGCGCCGACGTAAGAATACGACGCCCGGAGAGACAAAACGAAATTGCGAAAAAAAAACAAACGCCGCGTCGAGAAAAGTCGCGTAAAAGATGAAAACGCGGTAAAATCGGGAAAAGAAAAGGTCGACGCAAGAAAAAACGAACGCGCTCCCCAAGGAACGCGTCCGTTTCGGCCAACGCTCTAAACGTTTAAACGGTCAAACTTAGTGTTTGCCGTATTTCATCGGCTTGCCGCTGCGCATCGCGTGCATATACGCTTCGAGCGCTCGCATGCGCGGATCGTCGCCGCTCATCGCTTCGCCGCGGTACGGTTGCGTCAGGCACCAGTTCGACATATCGCGAAGAAGCGCGACGCGCCCGAGTTGCACTTGATATTTCGGGTACGTTTCGGCGTGCGTCCCTTCGGCGTCCGGGTGGCACATGTCGCACGACGTGCCGTTTTTGCTCCCGAGAAGGTCCGCGCTGTGGAAGATGAGCGAACCTTCGGCGACGAGACGTTCGGTTTCCTTCTTCCAAAGGAGCGCGTCCGCCTCGGTGTAGTTGCCGTACGTGTGGCCTTCTTTTTGCGTTCCTTCGACGTTCCAAACGGTTTTGTTGTCGTCGATTTTCTTGATCGGGTGACGCTCAAGCTCTTCGGCGACCCAAGAATCGTCGAAACCGCGCGTCCACTGCGCCGACGAAGCCGGGAACTCTTTGTTTTCCGACTTAACGGCGGCCGGTTCTTGGCCGGGCGTCGCGACGACCGCTTGCGTGCGGACGCGGCCCCAAAATTGCGCGGTCGCTTCCGACGAGGTCAGCGCAAGAACCGCGACGGCCGCGATCGGCGCGACTCCGAGCGCGGCGCCGAACAAAAACGATTTCCAATCCAATTTTTTCATGTCGTTTTTCCTTTCGTTTCAAACGCGCTCAATAGTTCGGGAGGTTCGGACGCGGCGGCATTTTCGACTCGTCGCCGTCGCGAACGTAAGCGGCCGGAACCAAAATCGGCTTGCGGTTCCAGATGTTGTACACCTTGTCGACGAGCCCTTCCGCCGAAACGCGGAACTCGCCGTCGCCGCAGCCGTCCATCGCGTTGAACGGATCGGAACGGTTCATCGGAACGGTCAGCTCCGGCGTCCCTTGCGGCGCGTAGGGCCAAGGCCAAGCGGTCGAAAGGAGCCCGTGGAAGGAGATGTTGTCGATTTGGTTCGTCAGGAGTTGGTGCGTGTGGCCGTGAATGACCGTAACTTTGTCGAAACGGCTCAAAATCGCTTGCACTTCTTCCGCGTCTTCCGTCCAGAAGTTCCAATCTTTATAGAGTTGGTAAAGCGGCGAGTGCGAGAAAACGACGATCGGTTTGTCGTCCGGGCAGTCGGCCAAGGTTTCTTCGAGCCACTTGCGCGACGCTTCGCCGACTTGGAACGGACGTTGGGCGCGGTTGTCGAGCCCGGCGACCGTCGACATACGCTCGGCCGGCGTCATTCCGCGTTCCGTCCAGAAGTCTTCTTCCAAAACGCTCATCAGGCAGACGAAGCGGACGCCCTTATGGTCGAACGACCATTGCGGCTCGCCGAAAAGCGACTTCCACTTCTCGCCCATATCGTAATACCAGTCGTGTTCGCCGACCATAATCTTGAGCGGCGCTTTCAACTCTTTAAGAATGTCGTAGCCGAGTTGCAGCTCTTCCGGGCGCCCGAGTTGCGCCAAGTCGCCGCCGTAGAAGACGAAGTCCGGCTGCTCTTCCATCGCGTTGACGTCGTCGACGGCGCGCATCAAAGCGTTGGCGAAACGGTCGTTCTTTTCCTTGACGTAAAGGTGCGAGTCCGAAATGTAAGCGACTTTAAAACCGCCGTTCGACGCGGCGCCGTTTTCTTCTTGCGCGCCGACGAAACGAAGCGGTTGGAACGAGCCGAACGTCGCGCCCGCGGCGGTCGCGGCGGCGCAAGACGCGGCGGCGACTTTAAGGAACGA
Organism: Thermoguttaceae bacterium; assembly: GCA_017549085.1. Lineage (GTDB taxonomy): Bacteria > Planctomycetota > Planctomycetia > Pirellulales > Thermoguttaceae > RUG369. The sequence goes on along the minus strand of JAFYVO010000370.1, from coordinate 525 downwards.
ACGGCGGTCGAGGTTGTTCAACGCGGCGAAAAACTCGCTTCGCTCGCGCTCGACTTGGGTTTCGAGGTTTTCTCGTCGATAACGGCTCATCGGTTATTCTCCTTTCTTGGCGGCGGTCGCGTCGAACTTTTCGAACGTCAAAACGCGGCGGGTCGAGACGTCGACGTCGCGTTCCGGACGGCTCTTCGCGGCGGCGGAACGTTGTTTGGCGAACTCTTTCGCGTTTTCGTCGGCGAAACGAACGTCGGTCAACGAGAAGAGGAACGCGACGAGCTGGTCGACTTGACGGTCGGTCAGGTTGAGCGGTTCGATCCCGCCGTCGAGGTAACGGTTCGGAACCCCGCCTTTGTTGTAGTGGTCGACGACGTCCCAAAGCGTTTCCATCGAACCGTCGTGCATATACGGGCCGGAAACGCCGACGTTCGTCAGCGGCGACGTGCGGTAGGCGCCAATGTCGGTCGGGTTCTTCGTAACGATGAAACGGCCGAGTTCGCTAAGGTCGCTGTTGAGCGCGAGTTCGTCGAC
>JAFYVO010000369.1 GCA_017549085.1 Thermoguttaceae bacterium | reverse complement strand
TCGGCGCCGCGCTCGAGTCGGACGAAAAGGGCGATTGGCGTTAAACCGTCCGCCGCGACGCGTTCGAAACGCCGTCGAAACCGCCGCGTTTGAAAACAACCAAAACCGCGAAAATTTTCAAACAAATCAAACATTGTTTAATGTCGCGTTAACAATAAAATCAAAAAGCGAAGTCGGCGCGCTCGTCGTCTTCCTTTGAAGCCGCTTCCGCAACCGAATTAAACCGTTTCCGCAACCGAACCCGAACCCGCGAATAAAATGATACGCGCTCAAAACTTAACGAAAATTTACGGACGCTTTATCGCGACCGAAAACGTCTCGTTCCAAATCGCGAAAGGCGAAATCGCCTGCTTCCTCGGCCCGAACGGCGCCGGCAAAAGCACGACGATGAAGATGCTGACCGGTTTCCTCGCGCCGACGTCGGGCGTCGCGACGATCGCCGGGTTCGATATGGCGGTCGACCGCGTCGAAGGGGCGCGGCGTCTCGGGTATCTTCCGGAAAACGGCCCCCTTTACCCGGACATGACGCCGGAGTCGCTCTTGCGTTTCTTCGCCGAAGCGCGCGGCGTTCCGAAAAACGAACGGAAGAACCGAATCGATAAAGTCGTCGATCTCTGCAATTTAGCGTCGGTCTTCCGCCGTCCGATCGGCCGACTTTCGCGCGGTTACCGTCAACGCGTCGGGATGGCGCAGGCCCTGTTGCACGAACCGGACGCCCTCATCCTCGACGAGCCGACCGCCGGGCTCGACCCGAACCAAATTCAAGCGGTGCGCGACGCGATCAAGAAAATCGGCGCGACGAAAACGATTCTCCTCTCGACGCACATCTTGCAAGAAGTGCGCGCCGTCGCCTCCCGCGTCGTTTTCGTCTCCGACGGCCGCGTCGTTTTCGACGGTCCGACCGCCGAGTTCGGCTCGACCGTCGACGATTTCGACCGCCGTTTCCGCGAGTTGACCAGCAAACCGCAAAAACGCTATCTCGATTAACGTCAACCGTTTAAACCGCCGTCGTTTTCCTTGTTTTCCTGTTTCCCCGCGCCTCAAACCGTTCCCAGTCGACCGATGTTCGCCGTATTCAAACGCAACTTTTTCGCCTACTTCCTGAACCCGACCGGATACGTTTTCATCTGCGTTTTCGTCCTGTTGAACTCGATCGCCGCGTTCCTTCCGGACGAGTTCGTCAACTCGAACCTCGCGAACCTTGCGCAGTTGAACCTTTGGTTCCCGCTCATCGCGCTCGTCTTCGTTCCGGCGGTCGCGATGAGCGTTTGGGCCGACGAACGCCGGTTCGGGACGGACGAGCTTTTGACGACCTTGCCCCTGACGCCGCGCCAAATCGTCGTCGGCAAATACTTTGCGGCGGCCTCGGTTTACTCCGTTTCGCTCCTGTTTTCGCTCGTTTCGAATTACTGCATTCTCGAATTTTTGGGCGAACCGGACCGCGGTCTGTTCCTTTCGACGTACTTGGGCTACTGGCTCGTCGGGCTCGGCATGACGGCGATCGCGACGGTCGTTTCGTACCTAACGCCCCAGCTGACGGTCGCTTACATCCTCGGCGCGTTGTTTAACGTTCCGCTCCTCGCGCTCCAATGGGCGGACGCGCTCCCGTTCTCGAACGCGACCGCGTCGGCGCTCCGTTCCTTCGGGCTTTCGGCGTTTTTCGAACCGTTCGGACGCGGCGTCGCGACCCTTTCGGGCGTCCTTTACTTCCTCGCGATTCCGACGCTCGCCGTTTGCGTTTGCGTTATCCTCTTAAAACGCCGGACTTGGCCCGCGCGCTCGGAACGTCGGCTCGCGCTCCGCGCCGTTTGGCGACTCGCCGCCGGGTTCGTTCTCGCCGTCTCGCTCGTCGGAATCGTCCGCGACCGCGACGTCCGAATCGACTGCACCGAAGAGCGGCTCGGCTCCCTTTCGCCGGAAACGCTCGCCCTCCTCGACCGCGACTTCGCGCCGTACCCGGTCGTTGTCGAAGCGCGCCTTAGCCCGCAAGTTCCGCAAGAGTACGTCCAAACGAAGTTGAACGTCGTCAACGTCTTAAACGAACTGAAAAACCGCTCGAAATCGCCGGTTTTCCTCGATATTCAAGAGACGCTCCCGAACTCGGAGGAAGCGCGCCGCCTCGAACGGCAATACGACGTCCGTCCGAAAAAGGTCGTCTTTAACTCGCGCGGGCAAGCTCGAGAAGACTCGATCTTTATGTCGATCGTCTTCCGCTGCGGCCCGAAAACGCTTGTGATTCCGTTCCTTAACCGCGGTCTTTCGGTCGAATACGAACTCGTTTCCGCGCTAATGAACGTCGCCAACCCGCCGAAAAAACGGATTGGAATCGTCGCGACCGACGCCGGCGTCCTCGGGCGTTACGACGATTTCGGACGCGAAATTCAGCGACCTTGGCCCCTCGTCGACGAGTTGAGCAAGCAGTATTACGTCGAATCGGTCGACCTCCGCGAACCGGTCGAGCCGGGCCGATACGACGCGCTTTTGGCCGTTCAACCGTCGTCCCTCTCGCCGCCGGAAGCGATCAACTTCATCAACGCCGTCCGAACCGGTCAAGCGACCGCGATCTTCGAAGACCCGCGCCCGATTTTCCTCGAATTCCTCCCCGGAACGACGGAACGTCGCCAACCGACGCCGACGAACCCGATCCCGCCGCAAAAAGCGGAGTTAGGGCTCCTTTGGACCGCGCTCGGCGTTCGCTTCGAAAGCGCTCGCGTCCTTTGGAAAAACTACAACCCGTACCCGAAACTCGCCGGTCTTTCGGAAGAGTATCTTTTCGTCGACGCGCGCCCGATTCGCCTCGGCGACGCCGCTAAAGTCGACGAAAACGACGCTTTCGCCCCGTTCAACCCGGACGAGCCGACCGCGTCGGCGCTCGAACGCGTCCTCTTCCCGTTCGCCGGCGCGCTCGCTCCCGCCGAAAACGCCGAAACGACGTTCGTTCCGCTCGTCCGAACGGAAGCGGGCGGCTCCTCGTCGGTTTCGGACGTCGTCCCGATGGGGATTCG
>JAFYVO010000368.1 GCA_017549085.1 Thermoguttaceae bacterium | reverse complement strand
GTTGACTAAGGCGAGCCCCTTTGCTTTTGCCTGTTGTACCACCTGTGAAAAGAACGGTACAGGTGCTTTCCGGCGGACATGGGATTGCAGCCATGGATTGGTCACAAGTACTCCCCCCTTCAATCAAAGGCAATGTGGGATTCTTTGCTTTTACAACGTCCAACTTTTCTGCAAGTGAATTGCTATAAACCAATGCCTTCATGCCAAACATCATAGAGCAACCAAATACAGTCATATTATCAAGATGAGGTGGCAATAAAACAGCACAAGCACCCATGGTAGTCAGTGCCAAATATGCTTTTACAAAATCTGCACAGTTCGGAAGATACATGCCTACAACATCCCCTGGTTTTACGCCATTTTGAGAAAGAATTGCACGGAAGGATGCAACTGCAGCATCTAATTGTCCGTATGTATATTCCTTCCCGTCGTCAACCAAAGCAACATTGTTGCTATAGTTTGCCACACTATCCTGCCACATCTCTGTGATGCAGGAATAGTCCGTTATTTTTTCGAACGTTTTCGCGACGGATCCAAACGCGGCGCGCCGTAACGATTCTTCCAAGGGCGACCGGGCCGCCAGAAAATCGCTTGCCAATATTGCGCGCCCGCAATCATTCCGATAAACGCCGCGACCATTCCGCATTCTTCGATAAACTTTAACGTCTGAAGCGTCTCCGCGCTTTTGCACCAAACGTCGGCGCCGTCGTCGAGTTTCACCAGAAACAGCCCCGACGTCCACAACGCAAACGCCGCGACCGCTTTTTTATCCGAAATTTCCAGGTCGTGCAAGCGTCGAATAAAAACGGTGAACAACGGAACGAAAAGCGCGACGTTCGTCAATCTTAACGCCAAATACCTCCAAAAGTAAGGCGTTCCGTTCTCGCCGTCCGCCGCCGTCCCTAAAATTCCTACGGCCGTAACAAGCAATACAAGAAAGAAGAAAAAAAATTGGCCTACGATAACGCCCCAAAACTCTTTCGCCGTCGCGCGCCCCGCCGTTTTTCCCCAACGGCTCGGGTTGAGATAATAAGAAAACGCGCCCGCGAAACCGGGCCCGACGTTCGGTTCCGCGTCGAATTCTTCGTCAAATTCTTCGTCGAAATCCCATACGACTTCGCTCGCTTTTTCGTTTAGCCGTTCGTTCGACATATCGGTTTGTTCTCCGCTTCAACAACATTTCGAGCCAATTTTCTTTCCGCGACGTTTTTTTCACCGTCTCTATTTTATTAAGACCGCGAAAAGCCCAAAAGCGACAAGAAATTTTGGAAAAAACCTGTTTTTTCTCAAAATTTTGGAAAAAACTTCGCGCCGAAACGCTCCAATAAAAACCCGGCGTCTAAACGACGCTAGACGTCGGGTTATCTTAAACGCCGAAACGACGACGATTAACGCCGCACGTCCGCCGGATTCAGCCGTCGCCCGCCGAAACGGTTCGGGCCGTCTTTTCCGCGGACGAACGCCGACGTTATTCCCAAAACGAGCTGCCAAATCCCCGCCGGAAGAATCAACGCCACCCCGGCAAGCATCGCGCCGAACGAGGGGATATTCTCGGCGTCGATTTCTTCCGCCGCAAAATTCTCCGCGCCGATTCCGACGATCAGGAGGATCAGCCCGACGCCGCCTAAAACGATCGGCCCGATCATTTGCTTCGCCGACCAGCCGACGTCGTGCAGACGCCGCCCCATTACCGCGAGCGCCGGAAGGAAAACCGCCAAATTCCAAAGCCCTTCGACGGCGTTCGTCGCCGTTTCCGCCGCGTAAACGCTCGCGCCGCTCCCTAACGTCGCGGCGGCGACGGCCATTTGTAAGACCCCGCCGACCAACGCGTTAACGACGATCCAGCCCCAGTATTCGGTTCGCGTCGCGCGGCCCCGGAAATTGCAGTAATTCTTCATACAATGCCCGAACGCGCCCCAAAAGCCCGGCCCGACCGTCGCGTCGCCGTCGACGTAATACGCCGCGCCGCGCTCCGCGATCGGAGCGCCCGCGTCGTAAGGGTTCGCGCTTCCGTTGTAATCGTAAGCGCCGCCGGTCAACGGCGTTCCGCAAGCGCCGCAAAACGCGTCGTTCGGGTCGGTTCCGCTTCCGCAACGGGGGCAAAAGTTCGCCATTTTATTTTCTCCCTAAAATCGTTTTCGCTGAAATTCCGCGCCGCTCGACTTGCGCCCGAACCGCCGCGCGTCTTTATTTTACTCCGTCGACGCCGGAAAATCAAGTTTCGCGTCCAAAAATTCTTTTTCGCGACGTCGCAACCCGCTCCAACGGTTCGCTTTAACGCCGATCAACGCCGTTTTTCCGCGTCGAATTTACGTCGGATTCGACCGCCGCCCGCCCCAACGGTTCGGCTCGCGCATTCCGTCGCCAAATCCCGCGATAAACGCCGCGCGAAGTTGCGCAATCCCCGCCGGAATGAAAAACGCCAACGCAAGCCAAGCCGTCTGAAGTTCGCCGCCCTTCGCCCAGACGCCCCAAAGCGCGACGCCGACGCCGCCCCAAACGACCGAAGCGAGCCAGCGTTTCGCCGACTTGCCGACGTCGTGCAAACGCCGCGCGAAGACCGCGAGGCTCGGAAGGAGCGTCGCCCCAAACCAGAAAGAATGAACCCCGTCCAACAACGCCGCCGCGCTCTCGGCGCTCGTCGTCAAGGCGTTCGCGACCGCCGGCGCCGCGATAAAAACGACCGCCAACCAAGGAACGAACCAGCCCCAAAACTCGGTTCGCGTCGCTCGACCGCGAAAAACGCAATAATTTTTCAAGCAATGCCCGAACGAGCCCGCAAAACTCGGCCCGACGGTCGGTCGGAGGCGTCGCGCCGTTTCCGCCGCGTCCGCGCCGTCTTTTCCGTCGTTCTTGGCTCGACCGTTCAACCGGGTTCCGCAAGCGGCGCAAAAGTCGGCGTCCGGATCGATCGCGACGTTGCAACGAGGGCAAAAGTTCGGCATTTTACTTTCTCCCTAAATCGTTTTCGCCAAAATTCCGCGCCGCTCGGGTTCCCGCTCGAACCGCTCTCGCCGCGCGACGTTATTTTAACGCGCCGACGCCGGAAAATCAAGTTTCGGCCTAAAGAAATTTTCGCCGTTCAAACCGTTTCGTTTTCGACGTTTAAACCGTCTTCCGCGTTTTTGTCCCGTTCGCGACGCGCCGCCTCTTTCGGCGTTAGACGCTCCGCTCCGAAACGGTTCGGGCCCGGCGTCCCGGCGCGAAGGCCCGTCAAAACGCGGATTAAAAATCCCAACGTTACGCCGGCGCATCCGATAAAAATCATTGCCGCCGTCTTCTCCGCTAGCTCGGGCGTCGTTATCCGCGTCGCGACGGCAAATCCTATCGCCCAAATCGACGTTCCCCAACCTACCGGCGACGACGTCGCTAAAAAAAACGCCGTCGCCATCGCCGCGATCAAAACGACGCTCGTCGTTTCGTTCGGCGCAAAATCGCGCGAGTCCAATAGAGAAACGCAGAACGCGACGCCGCCCGCCGCCGCTAAAACCGCGACGTATCCGCCCAGAGCCGTCTTCCAACTCGCGCCGACGTTTCGATCGCGCAAACGACGCGTCCAAACCGCCGCGTCCGGAACCGACGCCGCCAAGCCGAACGTCAAACCGGCGCTTAAAAAACAAACGGTATTCCCTTCGTCGCTCGCGTCCAAGCGAACGGAATCAACGTTCCCAATCCGGCGACGAACCCCAGCGCAAAGAGCGCGACGGCGAGCCCCGCGAGCCAACCGAAATACTCCGTTCGGTTCGCTCGGCCTTTAAAGTCGAACATATGCCGCAGGCAATACCAAAACGCCCCGAAAAAACTCGGCCCGACCGTCGGCGGCGCGTCGACAAACTCCCAACCGTCGGCGCTTTCGGCGACGCGTTCCGGCGTCGCGAACGGGTTGCGCTCGTCGTCGGCGGTCGCGTCGTTCAATTCGTTTTCGGCGCGCATTTTGTTTTCCTCTTTTAACCTCTTTTACTTTCGACGCTTAAACGTCTTCCGCGTTTTTGTCCCGTTCGCGACGCGCCGCTTCGTTCGGCGTTAGTCGCTCCGCCCCGAAGCGGTTCGGGCCCGGCGTCCCCGCGCGAAGGCCCCAGAAAACGCGGAGCCCGACGCCGAGCGTCAGCACAACAGGCGCGAGATTTAAAAACCCCGGCATTTCCTTTCCAGGAATCGTCGCCCACGCCGCCAAACAGCTTCCCGTTAATAAAATCGCCGGGCCCCAAACGAACGTCGCCGCAACGGCGTAAATAAGCGCCTCCGTTAAAATCGCGAAAACGCCGTCGCATCCCTCGACGAACCCAACAACATATCCAACAGCGAACAAGACCGCGACTCCGAACGACGCGACGAACCCCGAGACCTTTCCGCCGTTTCGGTCGCGCAAGCGCCGCCGCAAAACCGCCGCGCCCGGTATCGACGCCGCCAAACTAAACGCAAGGCTGCATTTAGCAAAAATATCGTTTTCCGCGTTCGCCAACGCGATTCCGGAGCCAACCCCCAGCGTAAAACACGCGACGACGAGCCCCGCGAGCCAACCGAAATACTCCGTTCGGTTCGCCCGGCCTTTAAAGTCGAACGGACGTCGCAGGCAATACCAAAACGCGCCGCAAAAACTCGGCCCGACCGTCGGCGGCGCGGCGGCGAACTCCCAACCGTCGTTCGTTTCGGCGACCGCTTCCGGCGTCGCGAACGGGTTGTCGGCTTCAAGGTTCGTTTCGTTCAATTCGTTTAGCGCGCTCATTTCGTTTTCCTCCGTTAAACCGTTCTTCGCTAAAACTTGCCGTTTCAGGCGTTTTCTTCGTCGACGGCGTTGACGCTCCGCCAACCGAACCGCCCGTCGTAAACTTTACCGTCGTTAATGAGGCGCGCGTCGTAACGGTCTTCGCCTTCGGCGTTTACGTACTCCTTCTTTTGCCAGCGACGCGTCGGAAGCCCGTACTCGTTCGGGCCCTTTTGTCCCGGTAGGAGCAACATCACCGCGAGAACCGCCCAACCGACAACCGGAATCAGCGCGAGCCCCAACCAACGTCCGGACAAACCGACGTCGTGCAGTCGCCGAACCGCCGACGCGGGCGCCGGAATCAACGAAATCAACGCCGCGACGACGCCGAGCCCGGTCAAACCGCAATCCGCGAAATACCAATAGCTCCCCCAAGCGGCCCCGAGGAAGAGCCAAAAGCCGACGCCGCTCCCGCGCCCTTCGAACGACGCGATTCTAAGCCAAGCGAAATAACGAGCTTCGTCCTCGTCCATCGGGATAAACTCCGACGGTTCGTACACGTCGTCGTATCGCCCGGTTTGCCAATTCTTCGCTCGTTCTTCGGCGCGTTTTTGACTCTCCGTCTTGCGCGTCGCCTTCAACGACGCTCCGCAAACGGCGCAAAAGAGCCCGCCGTCCGCGTCGACCGCTCGTTTGCAACGCGGGCAAAAGGTCGTTCGGCAGGCGCCGCAAAAGGTATCGTTCGGTTTTAATTCGAGTCCGCAAACTTGGCATTTTCGCCCGGTCGTCATTTTCGTTCTTTTTCTTGTTCGCGTCGCATTGTTCGGTTGGCGACGCGCTTCCTTTCTATCTCTTAGTAAGCGTTTGCGGCGAAAATTGCGTCGTTTTTTGGAAAAATTTTCCGTTCGCCCCCGCCGTTTCTCCCCTTATTCCTTATTTTAACGCAAAAACCCGCCGCGACAAGCGTTTTGTCGCGGCGGGTTTCAAAGTTTCAATCGTTTAATCGCGTTCCGCTAAAAGTTCGAACAATTCTCGATTGATATAGTACTTCGTCGTCCCTTTTTTGTCCACCGTTAAAAAGCCGTTCTCTTCTAACGTATTAAGATGTTGACGCGCTACCGTTTCCGTTTTTCCCAAATCTTTAGCGTAAATTTTTACCTTGGTATACGGATTTTTAAAAAGATGATTTATCAAATCTTGACTGTAAATCTTAGGCAACGTCGCGCGAATCGCTTCCTTTTTTTTCCGCATTAACTCTCGCAGACGCGTTACCGTTCGTTGCGTTTGCTTAGCGGTGGTTTCAATCGCTTCTAAAATAAAAAGAACCCAATTTTCCCACTCGCGATTATCGCCCAATTCTTTCATTAACCGATAATACTCGATTTTATTCTCAATAATATATCGACTTAAATAAAGAACCGGCGCGTCGAGCAATTCGTTGTTCGTTAAATACAAAACGTTAAGGATTCTGCCGGTTCTTCCGTTGCCGTCGTAGAATGGATGAATCGCTTCAAATTGGTAATGTAAAATCGCCAACTGAATTAAAGGATCGTAATCTAATTGCTCGGCGTTGTTGAAAAAAGTTAAAAAGTTGTCGAGTAATTTTTCAATATCGTCTATATTTTGCGGCGGCGTGTGAACAATTTCGTCCGTCGCAACATTTTGAATACGCGTTCCGGGCGTCGACCGCAACCCTTGACTGTTTCCGACGATACTTCGTTGAATCTCTAACAAATCGTTGCGCCGAATAATTTTATCCCGCCGCGCCCGTTCGAATCCCGCCGTCAACGCGGCGGCGTATCCGTTAACTTCCTTTACTTCCGGCGACGTCGGGCCCAGATCGATGTTCGCCTCAAAAAGCTCGTCTTGCGTCGTTACAATATTTTCAATTTCCGAGCTTAATTTCGCTTCTTGCAACGTCAACGTCGTAATTAAGACGGCGGAATTAGGGACGGAAGCAAGCGAACCGTTTAAATTCCCTAATGCGCGCGACGCTTGATTCAATTTTTTCAATACTTTAACAGTATTAAAATCGACGTTGCGGATACCGTCGGGAAGTAAAGAAAACCAAGGCTGACTTTTCATTATAAATTTCCAAACGCAACGTTAAAATAAGCCCAAGAGATTTCAACTCTTTATCGTTTTTCATAAAAAGCAAGCCTACTCTTTATCAAAATCGACATTTTTCATAAAAAGCAAGCCTACTCTTTATCAAAATCGACGTTTTTCATAAAAAGCAAGCCTACTCTTTATCAAAATCGATGTTTTTCATAAAAAGCAAGCCTACTCTTTATCAAAATCGACGTTTTTCATAAAAAGC
>JAFYVO010000367.1 GCA_017549085.1 Thermoguttaceae bacterium | reverse complement strand
TTGACGGCGCGTCGTCGGCGTTTGAGCGTCTCGAAGCGGAGTTGGCGCAAGCGGACTGGGCGGTCGACGCGCTTCTTGGAACCGGCGCGACGGGCCCCTTGCGAACGCCTTACGACGGGATTGTCGACGCTCTAAATCGTTCAGAAAAACCGGTTTACGCCGTCGATATTCCGAGCGGTTTGAACGCCGACGACGGTTCGGTTGCGACCGCCGCGACGCGAGCTAAGTTGACGACGACTCTTGCCGTCGTTAAACCCGGCCTCTTGCTTGACGCTGCAAAGCCTTATGTCGGCGAGCTTTACGTCGCCGATATTGGCGTTCCGGTCGAGCCTTTTTTGCGTCGAGACGAACAATGAAAATTTCGAAAAGAAAGCTCGAATCGACGCGCGACTCCGTTAAATGGAAAACGGCGGAAAATGAGCGACAACAAGACGTTGCGATTGAGCGGCGCCGCGTCGCGCTTTATGCGTTGGCGTTATTAGGCGGCGTCGTGTCGTTTGCGAAGCGGGACCTCTTAGGCGTTCAAACGGCGAACGCTTGGTGGAACGAATCGACGCAACTTGAAGAAAATGAAGGCGTTGAGTCGTCTAACGAGCCGATCGATTGGTTTCTCGAAGATTGGAATTTCGACGCCGATTCTTTTGCGCTTCCGGCGGCGGCCCGCAAGGCTATCGATGCAAGTTTGGAAGCGTTGGCGGCGCGCCAAAACCCCGACGGTTCCTTTGGTTCCGCCTCGGAATTGTTCGGGCGCGATCCCGGCGTCGCCGGTTTATGCGGGCTTGCTTTTTTGGCGGCGGGGAGCGTTCCCGGCCGCGGGCGATTCGGCGACGAGTTGGAGAAAATAGTTGGCTATGTTGTGTCGCAGTCTCTTGGCGCTTTCCCAATAGAGGGCGGCGCGCGCAAGGAAAATGTTCTTAATTATTTGAAGGAAAACGGTTTAACGCAAGACTACGTCGCGGGGTTGATTGCGAATTTTAACGAGAAAGGGCGTAAACCAATGTACGGACACGGGTTTGCGACTCTTTTTCTTGCGGCGATCCTCGGAACGGACGAACGTTTGAAGATTCGCGAAGTAACGCGCGCGGCGGTTCGGTTGATTGTTCGCGTTCAAAACGCCGACGGCGGTTGGCGTTACGAACCGAGGCGCGTCCCGGTCGCCGATCTTTCGGTTACGGTATGTCAATTATCGGCGTTGAGGGCGGCTAAGGACGCGGGAATATTGGTTCCCGACGCAACTATCGAAAAAGCGGTCGCTTACGTTGAGCGTTGCCGCAACGCCGACGGCGGTTTTCGATACATGACGTTGGACGGCCCGAGCGGAATCGCGAGAACGGCGGCGGCGATTTTAGCGTTGCAGTCCGGGGGCGCGGATGATTCCGAAGCGGTCGAAGCGGCGTTTCGCTATTTGGAAAAAGCGGCGCCGCTTGCGTCGAGCGTTGATGGAAAGCGTTTGACAACGTCGGTTGCGGAAGACGAAAGGACGCAGTCAACGCAACGAAAAAGCGAAATTCCGCGTTTGCCGACGACGCGAATCGAGTATTATTTTTACGGCGAATTTTACGCGGCCTTGGCGTATTGGCGCGGGGCCCGCGACGCGACGTCAAAAGAGCGTTGGGCTCGTTGGGCGAGGCGGGCTTACCCGAATTTGTTGTCGCGCCGCGGCGACGACGGCTTGTGGCGTTCAAGTGTTTCGACCGACGCGGAAACGGCGTTCGTACTCTGCGCGTTGTTAACGCCTTTCGAACGAGCGCCGTTCTTTTTGCGTTAAACGTTGGCTTTCAACGGTTAACGTTCTAGTTGTCAAGCGGAATTTCCGACCAATTTTCAGCGAGCCAGGGCGTTTTTTTGACGGCGCGAAGACCGAAATTGCCGCGCCATCCGGTTCGAACGCCGTCCGGATGCGGGTTCCCGTGAAAAACGACAATCTTAACCCCTTGCCGCTGTTTGGGTTCGCAGAAATATCCGATCGGAAAGCGGCGCATATAATGTTTTTTGAAGCTCAAACACCAATTCGCGTCCCAATATTCGAAAAAGCCGCCGCGCCGCGCCGCCCAACTCAGGTACGCTTGCTCGTTGCGGTGTTCGGCGTACACGGCGTCGCGGTTCTTCAGGAAATAGTCGAGAATTTCCGGATGCGCGCCGACTTCAAAGCGGAAAACCGAGGAGTTGCCGATATTTTTGCCGGGCAAATTCCAGTCTTCGACGATGCGAAACTCGCCCGGAACTTCGAAAAACGGATCGAGCGAATCGAGAATCACCACGTCGAGGTCGAGAAAAAGCGCGGTTCCTTCGACGTCGGCGAGTTTTTCTTGAAAAAGCGTCAACTTGCGCCAACCGCGTTCCGGGCGACCGTCTAAGCCGGTCATTTCAGGGAGCGGACGAACTTCGACGTCGCGTCGCAATCCGGTCGGGTCGTCGGTAAAACAGACGAAACGGTGCGGTCGCGACAAATGACGTTTTACGCGCGAGGCGAGAATGTTAACGTATTCGGCGGAGAATTTTGTTCCCCATTTCATACAAAGCACGTTGTCCATAGGGTTACCTCTGCAAGTTAGCGATTGCTGGAGAAGAGAATCCGAGTTATTATAACAAAAAATCGGGAGCCGAGCAACGCCGATTTTGGGAACGGCGCGATCTTTTGTCCGATTTTGCGCGCGAACGACCGCCACGTCCGCAAAATCCGAGCTGGATTAACTTAGATTGCCGGGCAAACTTTGTCGCGTTGCCGCCGGTTTCCGCGTTTGACGGACAACTCGGCATAGGGTAAATGTTGTGGAAGAGAGATTTACGTTGTTTGTGTTTTAGGTTTTCGAACGCGACGACGGTCGAGAAGGCGCGGGCGCTCGTCGAGAAAGCGGAGAAGACGCGTTCGCTCTACTGCGCCGCGATTTGCGACGAGGCGGC
>JAFYVO010000366.1 GCA_017549085.1 Thermoguttaceae bacterium | reverse complement strand
CCTAACCCAATGCGCAAGGAACTGGGAAACGGAACGAACAATTATAATTATAGGGGCGAGTATGTCGAGTTTGTACGGTTAAACCAATTTGTTTTTTTTTTTGATTTTTGAAGCGTTAAATAAGCGCGGAATTAAACCGCCCGGAATGAGGGACATTGGGCTTTTTAACGCTAATAAAAACTATTTTGTCGTTATTCGAATTTTTTGGGGAAGAATAAGTTTTACGACTCTTCTTTGAAAAAACTCTATTTTTGACAAATCGCTTATAATTATCCTCAAACAATTGATTTTGTCAAGCTAGAAAAATGAGCGTTAACCAAAAAAAGACAAATATTGTTTTGACTCTTTTAAAAACGCGGCGTTTATGTTATAATTAAGGTTGGAAACGCTGCGCGGCAAACGCCGGAATCATTGGAAACGGAGCGATTTTCAATAAGAAGCGTCTTTGCGCCTTCTAGGCGGCGTTCCGATAGGGGGCGGCGCCGAAAACGGGGAAGACGCGAGGATAAAGTTGAACGATATTGCGTTTTATATCGAATAAAGAGGGCGCGCAAGCGCTTTGGGAGAAAAAAATGTTTACAGGGCTTGTCGAAACGTTGGGGAAGGTCGCGCGAATCGTCGTCGAGGGGCCGATTTGCACGTTGGTGATCGAGGCGCCGAAAATCGCCGGAGGGGTTGAGATTTCGGACAGCGTCGCGGTCAACGGCTGTTGTTTGACGGTCGTCGCGAAAACGGAGACGACGCTTTCTTTCCAAGCGGTGCCGGAGACCCTTTCGCGAACGAACCTCGGCGCTTTGGTCGAAGGTTCGCCGGTCAATTTGGAGCGGGCGTTGGCGTCGAACGCGCGGCTCGGCGGGCACTTCGTTAGCGGGCATATCGACGGGTTGGCCGAGTTGGTTAAGATCGACGATCACGACGGCGAGTGCGCGGACTATTACTTCCGGATTCCGAAAGATTTGGCGAAGAATATGGCGTCGAAGGGGTCGGTCGCGGTCGACGGCGTCAGCTTGACGTTGGTGCGTTGCGAACCGGAACTTTTTAGCGTCGCGCTGATTCCGTTCACCTTGGCGGAAACGACGCTCGGTTCGCGCAAAATCGGCGACAAAGTGAATATTGAAACGGATATTCTGTCGAAGTACGTCCAACGCCTCTTCGAAGCGCAAGAGTGGGACTGATTCGAGCCGCGTCGGCGCGTCCGGTTGGAGCGCAAAACCGGCGGGAAAAACGTTAAGATAAACGGATTTTCCCGATTTTAGGGACGTTGCGATCGTTAGCGTCGGCGAAACGGACGTCGACGGCGAACGCGTCGCGTTGTTGAAACGGCGCGACGTTCCGAGTTTTTGTTTTCTTTTTGAATAACGGCGTCGAAATCGGGGCGGGCGACTCGGTTTGTTTTTCGACGTTGTTTCTTGATTTTGCGTCGGTCGCGGGCGGCGAACGTCGGCGACCGATTTTGACGGAGCGGTTTTATCGATTTTAAGTTTTTTAAGGTTTTTATCGACGAGAAAGGGAACGCGATGCGCAACTTAAAAAGATTATTGTTGAACGCGGCGTGTATTGGATCGGTTTTGGGCGCGTTGGCGAACGAAAACGCGTCGCTTTTCGGGAATGAAACGGCGAAGGAGGCGATCGTTGACGAATTTTTCGTTTCGCCGAACGGAAACGACGCGGCCGCCGGGACGGAAGACGCGCCCTTCGCGACGTTGGAACGGGCTCGCGACGCGGTTCGAGCCGCTCGAACGGAAGCCGGAGAAGCGGGGAAGGACGGCGTTTTCCAAATTCGGCTCGGCGAAGGGGAGTTTCCGCGAACGACGACCTTTGAGCTGGACGCCCGCGACTCGAAAACCCGTTTCGTCGGCGTTCCCGGGAAGACGACCGTCTTCGGCGGACGCGAAATCGGCGGTTGGCGAATCGCGACCGACGCTGAAAAGAGCGCGTTCCCGAATCCGACCGGCGAAATTTGGCGCGCCGAACTCCCGAAAATCGACGGCGCTCCCGTCTACTTTGAGCAACTTTTCGTTTCGGAACGCCGAGCGACCCGCGCCCGCTTCCCGAACGGCGGCGACTTCCTCCGTCCCGCGTCCGTTTGGGAAGAAAGCCCGATGGATCCGGCGACCCGCCGCGCCCCGACCGACTCGACGCCGCAAGAACTTCGGGCGAAACCGGGCGACCTCGACCCGTTGCGTTTGACGGAAATTCCGGCGGCGGAACTCCGGTTCGCGCAGTTCGTCGTTCACCATCATTGGGACACGACGCGCCGGATTTTGCTCGGGTTCGCGCCGGAGCGGAACGCTTTGCTCGCTCGCGGCGGGGCGATGAAGTCTTGGAACCCTTGGCGCGATTCCTCGATGTATTACCTCGAAAATTTGCGAACGGCGTTCGACGCGCCGGGCGAATGGTTTTACGCGGGCGCCGAAAACGCCGTTTATTATCGACCGTTCGACGGCGAAACGCTCGACTCCGCCCGATTCGTCGCGCCGGTCGCCGGTTTGGCCCGTTTACTCGTCGTCGCCGGGACGCAAGATAAGAAAGTCGCCGATATCCGCTTCGATAATATTAGTTTCGCTTATACCGATTCGCCGCGACTCGACGAACATATGCGTCCGGCGGGGCTCGACGTCGCGATTACCGGCGATTTGGCGAAACCGGGGCCGTCGCAGTTCGAGCCGGCGCAGTCGGCGTTTTTTACGCGGGCCGTTTTGACGGTAAACGACGCCGAGAATATCGTTTTTGACGGTTGCAACGTCGCGCACGTCGGCGAATACGGGCTTTGGTTCAAGAACTGTTCCGATTGCGCGATGCGAAACGCCGACCTTTACGACTTGGGCGCCGGGGGCGTTCGCGTCGGCGGCGGGCAAATGGACGTCCGCAACGTCGTCGAAAATTGTTGG
>JAFYVO010000365.1 GCA_017549085.1 Thermoguttaceae bacterium | reverse complement strand
GTATGAACTTTATCGCCGTAGTGGCGATGTTATTAAGCGGGAGGACGTTAGCCGAAACCGACGGCGGGAAGGAGGACGCCTAATGCTTTACGTTATGTGCGCGAGTTGGTTCGCGGCGGGCGCGACGTTCGCGCTCTTTTGCGGCGCGGTCGCGGAGCGTTGGGGACGAAGAGGGTAACGGCTTGAACGTCGCCGCTTTCGTCGACGGCTTCGAAAGAATCGATCAATTTTCTCATTTTGTTTTCCTTTCTAGGTT
The DNA here is from genome assembly GCA_017549085.1 of Thermoguttaceae bacterium. Lineage (GTDB taxonomy): Bacteria > Planctomycetota > Planctomycetia > Pirellulales > Thermoguttaceae > RUG369. The sequence continues at coordinate 4,577 of JAFYVO010000365.1, read as the reverse complement.
GAGAGGTTTTGGTTACTACGGCGCATTATACGCGCTTTCTTCCGGAAAGGCAAAACAAGAAGGGCGCGGCGTCCCGAACGTCGCCGGACGGGCGTTTTTGCTCGGACGTTAGCGCGTCGTTAGTTTAACGGTAGAACGCCGGGTTCCTAACCCGGTCGCTCCGGTTCGACTCCGGAACGACGCCTGCTCGAACGCGGTTCGAGCGCCGACTTCTTCAACGTCGCCCCCCTTTGGGAACGCGGGAGAAGCGGAATGAAAAGAAAAGCGTTTTGGCTTGGCGGCGCGATCGTCGTCGCGCTCGTCGCCGGTTGCGAGTCGACCGGAGCGGCGCGAACGAGCGAACGCGTCGAATTGCGGGCCGCGTATCGTCCGACGACGGGCGACGCGGAGCTGTCGGTCAGTTGCGTCGTCGAATCCGGCGACTAGAAAGGAAACGAGATGAAAATCGAAAAAATCGACGTCAAACAAGAACGCGCGCAAAACGTCTTCCTCAAAGTGGCGTTTTCGGCGGGGAAACGCGGCTTCGACGACGCGAAACTGCGAACGCTCGAACTCGTCGCGAAGACGAGTTGCGTTTGCGACGAAGGATTCTCCGACTCGGAAAAGGCGGCGGCGAAGGGCGCCGTCGAGGCGTTCCGGAACGCGATTAGTCGGGCGATTACCTTGCTCGAGTTTGGCGGGACGGGGCTCGGCGTCTTTGCCGTGGAAGGGCCGGTCGGCGACGACGCGGAAGAAACCGACGGCGAAGCGACTGCCGAAACGGTCGTGGACGCGGAATAACGAGCGGAAGGAAAGGGAACGGCGATGATTTTAACGACGATTCGACGACCGCTTATCGACGCGCTTCGACGCGTCGCGTCCGTCGGCGCGCAATCCGCGACGGTTCGTTTCGACGGAACGACCGCGAGCGCGTCGGGTTTTTGCGAAGGCGTTTTCGCGTCCGCGCCGTTCGAGACCGGTCGCGAAAACGGAAGCGCGTCGGTCGTCGTTCCGCGCGTCGCCGTTTCGTTTTTGAGCGAGGTAAACGACTCGACCGTCGAAATCGACGTCGACGACTCCGGTTGCGACGCGGTTTTTCGTTGCGGAACGTCGCGTTTGCGAACGTCGTCCCCGACGGTCGCCGAGTTTGTTCGGCCCGCCGCCGCGACGCGAACGGTCGAGTTCGCAAGCGAAACGTTGAAACGGGTCGTCCGCGCGCTCGCGCCGATCGCGAAGAGCGGCGACGACCCGCGTTACGCGCTTCGAACGATTTGCCTCGACGCGACCGAGCCGGGGCGTTTGAGTTTCGTCGCGACGAACGGTCGCGTTTTGGCGGCGGAAACGTTCGCGACGCCGAGCGATTCCCAAGCGGAGCGACGCGCGGTTCCGGCGGAAAAGATCGCCCGAATCGTCGCCGCGCTCGACGACGACGCGACGGTCGAAGTCGGCTTCGTCGACGGGTTCGTTACTTTCGGGACGCCGACCTTTTGGGCGTCCGTTCCGAGCGTCGTCGGCGATTATCCGCCTTGGCGGCGCGTCGTCGAGGCGGCGGGCGGCCCGAAAACGGCGCGGGTCGAGAAAGCGACGCTTGCGAACGCCGTTCGGCTCGCGAAGATTGTAGCGGACAAAAAGCGGCGAATTAGACTCTTGTTCGACCTGACCGGCTTCACCGCGAGCACGGTCGGCTCGGAGATCGGCACGTCGGTCGTATGGGACGCGGCGACGGGCGTTTTCGAAACGTTCGCGTTCGACGTCGACTCGGAATCGTTCGCGTTTCTCGAACGTTTCGGCGAAGCGGCGGCGGTCGAAATCGCGTTCGCGGAGCGGAAACCGCTAAGAATCAACGAAGTCGCGCGAGCGGACGGGCTCCCCGGCGCGGTCGCGGTCGTAATGCCGATGGGGCCTGAAGAGAAACGAGAAAGCAAGGGGAAGCGACGATGAACGAAGAAAACAAAGACTTTGCGGCGACGCGGCGAAACCGGCGTCGGCTTTACCGTAAGTATGCTTGGACTAGAGGCGACGTCGATTTTGTAAGATCGACAACCGGCGACGAACGTTTCGTCAACGAAAAAGAATAAGAACGGACTATTATTTTTTACAAAGGGCGGTACAATGACGATTAGATTCAACAACAAATTCGGAAAGGAGATTCTTCGCCGTTATGACGCCCGCACGCAAGGAACTCGATATGGAAACGTACTCCTGACGCTTCGCCGCTCGCTTGAAGGAATTGCGCGAAAAGGCCAAGATAACGGCCAAGGAGGCGGCGGCGCGCCTCGGCGTTTCGGAAACGACCGTATTCTTTTGGGAGTCGGGAACCCGACAGCCCAAAATTTCGGACTTGCCGAAAATTGCCGAGGCTTACTCGCTTCGCAAAACTCGGGACGTTTTGCCGCCCGAGTGAGTTTTGTAAACAAAATGTATAGAAGTCTGGTTGGCGGCTCTATACATTTTGTATATAATAAACTCCGTCGAGAGCGACGGAGTCCGTCTAAATTTTTTGACCGCCCGAGGCGGCGCCGCGTTCTTGACCGTTCGCGACGCCGTCGTCGGGCGTTTTTCTTGCTCCTTTCCGTTGAATCCTATCCCGGGCGGTCGTTGGAGTTTCCCAATGTCGCAAGCCGCTCAAAATGAAACGAAAAAACAAACCGTCGCGCCGCGTTTGCTCGGCTTGAAAGATTATCGCCTGTTGTTTTGCAATTTGCGATACGCTTGCGAAACCGCTTTCAAAATTATGGACTCGCAGGCGAACCGTAAAGACCAAATCGAATTGATGCGAACGCTTGAATCGATGACGCGCGAAAAGTTTGACGCTTTCGACGCGAAACGCCGAGCCCTCGAAGGCGAGTAGAAGGCGATTCGGCGAACGCGCAAGCGCCGGAAAAGTGAAACGAACAAACCGAATTAAAAAGAAAAGGGAAACGGAAATGAAACCGTTAAAACGTTGCGCGAGTCGCGGTTACGTCGCGCCGGAACCGCCGAAAGACGTGATGACGCGAGGCGAGGCGGCCCGCTATTTGGGGCTCGACGTTCGAACGTTCGATTCCGTCGTCGACGGCGCGCGAACGCCGCGACTTCGAACGAAGTGCAAAACGCTTTTCCGCCGCGTCGACTTGGACGCTCTTTTCGTCGCGCCGGAACGCTGAATCGTTTCGCGGGGGCGGCTTTTGGCGGCGGTCGCTAAAACGTTGCGCCGCCCCCGCTTCTTTTCACGAACAACCAAAAAAAAGGGAACGAAGATGGAAGAGAACCAAACGACGAAAAAAGCGCTGCGAATCTCCGCGCTGATCGACGCGTTGACGGCGGCTCGCGAAGCGTTCGGCGATTGCGAAGTCGTTGTCCGCGACGCTTTCGAAGATTGGCGTTTACGCCCGGTTGAGAACGTCGAAGCGAAGCCGGTCTTTACGGTCGGCGCCGACGTGTTGGAGCTGGAAATTCGGTAAAAGGAAACAAGAGAAGAATGAAAACGAATAAAACGCTTCGAAACGCGGCGGAAGTCGCCGGAATTTTGGGGAGTTCCGCGACCTTTGAATCGACGCAAGGCGCGGCGCAAGCGTTCGAGAACGTCGAGGTTTGCGTTCAACCTTGTCTTCTCGAGGATTACGCGGACTGGTGGAAGAACGAAGGCGCGGCGCTTTGGCTGAAATACGGCGGAAAACTCGACGCTTGGGGACGCGGCGTCGAGTTTGAACTACCGTGGCTCGACTGGTTGCGTTTTATGTTCGACGCCGGGTTGACGGAAGGCTTTTTCGCGCACGTCGGTTTTTACAACTTGCCTTTTAAATGGTACGCCAAGGAAAAACCGCAAGGCGCGAAATTGAGCGCGAGGAAAGGCTGACAAAATGAACCCCCTGTATCCGCTGATTTTAGCGTCGGGAACGAAAGAAGCGTTGTTCGCGGCGCTTTGGCTCGCGCTCGGCGAGGAACCCGGTCGCGTCGTCGACGCGACGTTCGCGGACGTTCGAGAGACGGCGAAGCGTTTCGGCGTTTCGCTCTCCGAACAACAAATCCGCAAACGCGTTAAGGAACTGGAAACGCTCGACGTCTTGGAAATCGTCCCGCGTCGCGAACGCGGTCGCTTCGACCTTTACGTCTATCGACCGGCGCCGTCTCGCTTTCCGGAACCGGTCGTCGCGAAGCCGGAGCCGGAAACGCCCCTTTTCGACGCGACGTTCGGGAAGGGCGTCGAGTCGTTCGCAGGCGACGACTTCGACCGACGCCGCGCGGGCTCGGCTTCGGCTTCCGTTTCCGTTTTGAAAACGAAAATGGAAATAGAAACGGAAACGGAAGCGGAAAAGGTCGAACGTCGGGAAGCGGCGCGTCGAAACGCGTTGGAAACGTCGGAAAAATCGGCGGTTGCGTTCGCTTCGACGTTCGTCGCGAGTCGCGAAACCGAAATCGCGCCTAAAGAAGAAATAAATATTAAAAATAAAAAAATAAATCAAACCGCGAAGGATTTGGAAGCGGAGGCGCAAGCGTCGAACGACGCGCCTTCGACCGCCGACGTCCGCTCGTTCGTCGACTTCGAGTCGCCGAAAGTCGCGGCGCTTCGACGCGAAATCGCCGAGCGCGTTTGGGAGCCGACCGTCAATCCGGAC
>JAFYVO010000364.1 GCA_017549085.1 Thermoguttaceae bacterium | reverse complement strand
TGTCGGCGGACTTGCGCAACTCGTCGCGGCGAAGAAGTTGGCGACGGTCGCGGCGCGAGAGACGGCGGCGAGTTCCGGCGTCGAGACCGGAGCGCTGGGAACGGAAACGGCGGCGCGGACGGCGGTTACGGCGACCGTCGAGACGGAGACGGCGGCCCGGGGCGCGGCGACTCTTGCGACGAGCGCGGGAACGGCGGCGGTCGAGGCGGCGACGCTTGCGCTCGGAGCGGAAACTTCGGCGCGGGGAGCGCTTACGCTTGCGATCGAAGCGGAAACGGCGGCGCAAAGCGCGGGAACGCAACCGTTTAGCGGAAACGTCGGCGGAACCGGCGCGAAATCGGGGAAAAAAACGCGCGCCAAAGGAGGGACGGCGTCGGGCAAACGCGGCGGCTCGAAGAAAGGCGGCGCGACGGCTTCCGGAACTTTCGGCGCGGTCGACGTTTACGACGTCGCGGAAGATTGGTCTCCGTCGAAAAAGAAAAGTTCTTTTGGCGGAGAGGCAAGCGGAAAGTTTGAACGCGTCGAGGTTTACGACTTGGCGGGCGACGCGCCTTCCGGCGGAATTTACGGCGTCGCGGAAAATTGGACGCCGGACGCGCCGAAGAAAACGCCGAAGCGAAAGCGTTCCGCCGTCGACGTTTACGAAACGGAAGACGACCGGCGAAAACGAGAGGAACGCGACGCGAACGACGAGAAAAAGCGCGAGCGCAAGGAGCGCGGCGCGAAAATCAAGAGTCGACGCGAAGAAAAACGGGCGGCGAAAACCGAATGGCGGCGCGGCGAACGGGAGAAGCGCGAAAAGTTCGAAGCCGACGACTTGGCCGCGATCGTCGAAGAATGGCGCGTCGGGCGCGACCGAAAACTGAATCCGAGCGGGCCGCAACCGACGGCGTTTCAACGCTTTTTGACCGATACGTTCGACGAGGCGCCGACGAACGCGAAGGCGGGGAAAATCCGCTCGACCTTCGAAGCGCGACGCGAAAAAGCGCGTTCGGAACGCCGCGAAACGCATTCGGCTTGGCGCGATACGCGCTCCGGGAAAGGGCCGAGTTGGATCGGCGTCGACGATTTTTCTTACGGGCGAATCGGGAAAAAAATTGCGGGGAATCGCAAGGGCGTCGCGCTCGGAAAGCTCGGCGGCTCGGCGTTGGATAGAGTCGGAAAGGCTTTAACGACGGCGTTTGCGCCGGTGAAAAAGTTCCTCGGTCCGCTCCAAAAGTTCGGCGCGGCGCTTGGCGGCGTCGTTACGCGCGTTTTGGGCGCCGTTCCGATCGTCGGCAAGTTCGCCGGAATTTTGGGGCGTTTCGCGGCGTTCGGCGGGCCTATCGGAGCGGTCGTCGGCGTCGTCGCGGGCGCGCTCGAATTTTTCCGGAAAGCGCCGGAGAATTTGGAAGTTTTTTTGCACGAAGGACTTCCGATGTTGAAAGAATTTGGCGGCAAGGCGATCGAAGCGCTCGTCGCCGGTTTCAAGAGCGCGGTCGATTGGGCGCAAGGGGCGATTCGCGGCGTCGGCTCTTGGTTTACCGGGGCGATTCTCGGCGTCGGGCAAACGTTCAAGCGTTTGGCCGGATTCGAAACGGAGGCGACGCGAGCCTACCGCCTCAACAAGCAAATCGAGGCGACGAACGAGGCGAGGGCGCGGCTTTTGGCGGCGGAAGAAGCGCAACGAGCGGCGGAAATTAAGGTTCTGAACGCGCAAGCGGCGGCGCGCAAGTCGAAGAACGACGCGAAGATAGGTCGAGCGGCGGAGCGCGAAGACGACGTCGTCAAGGAAGCGCAAGCGCGGGCGACGCTCGATCAAACCGAAACGGATATTAAGAAGAAAGAGGGGGAACTCGGGAAAGCGCAAGAAGACGTTCAAAAGTTCGGTTCGTTCGTTACGAGCGCCGAAAAATACCTCGGGCAATTGAGCGTCGAAGAGAATAAAGTCGCTTTCGACAAGAACTTAACGGACGAGGAAAAGCAAGCGCGCAAGGCGGAAATCGACGCCAAACGAAAGGACGCGCTTGGGAAAAAGGAGGCTTGGGCGAAGGAGCGCGACGCGGCGTCGGAACGAGCGGGAACGCTTGCGACCGAACTCGCCGACTTGAACGCGAGTTGGCAAGAGCAGGGCGTCGCGCTCGACGAGTTGCAAGCGACGATCGCGGAGTCGACGCGGGCTTTCGAAGACGATCAGCGCGAGTTCGCGAAGACTCGCGCCGATAACGCCAAGTCGTTGGAAACGTTCGACTTGTCGCGTCGCGTCGAACTTGCTCCGACGGCGGCGGCGAAAGAAACCGCGTTGGAAGCGAACGTCGACGCGAACGCGCGAGCGGTCAAGGAGGCGGAAGACGCCGGGACGAAGGCGCATGAGCTGAACGAGAAGCTAAAGACCGATAAGGCGCGGTTTGAGAACAAAGACGCCGCCGACGCGATCGCGAAGCTGAAAACGTTGGCGGAGAGCGGCGACGATACGTCGCAAGACGGACTTTTAGCTTTTGAAGCGGCGAAGCTAAAGTTGCAAGGCGCCGGG
>JAFYVO010000363.1 GCA_017549085.1 Thermoguttaceae bacterium | reverse complement strand
CCCCTTTTGCCGACGGCGCGTTCGCTCGCTTGGCCCCAACGTTCGTTTTTACATTTGGGCGAGCCGGCGTTTGACGACGCGGTTAAAGCGGTTTTCACAAACGCTTAACCACCAATATTGAAAGACTTAACGCAATGACGCAAGAAACGCGACGCCTTGAAACCACGCTTATCGTCGCACGCCACGGCAACACCTTTGAAAAAGGCGACGTTATTTTACGCGTCGGCGCCCGCACCGACTTGCCGCTAACTTCCGAAGGTCGCGCGCAAGGCCGACGACTCGGCGAAAAGTTGGCGGAACTCGGTTTTCGACCGTCGGCGTTTTACGCGGCGCCGCTTCGTCGCACCGTTGAAACCGCGTCGGAAATTGCGTTAGCGCAAGGACTTAACGCGACGCCCGTCGTCGAAGATTTTTTGACGGAACTCGATTACGGCGAAGACGACGGACGCCCGGAAGCGGAAGTCGCGCGCCGTCTCGGCAAGGTCGAATTAGGAGACGACGGCGAAAAAGCGCCCGCGGAAACTCTTGAAGCGGAAGGACTTGCGGCGCTCAAACGTTGGGACGCGGAGAAACGTCTTCCGCTCGGTTGGGCGTTTTTACAAGAGCGCGTCGACCGACTCGGCGACGATTGGCGGGCGTTTGCCGCGCAAGTCGTCGAGCGTCATTCGGGCGAAACGGTCGTCGCGACGACAAGCAACGGAATCGCAAGGTTTGCGACGGCGCTTCTTCCGCCGGGCGCGCCGATTCCGGAAAAACTCAAACTCGCGACCGGCGCGTTCGGCGTCTTCGTTTGGAACGGCGAAAGTTGGCGCCTCGACGCTTGGAACGTTCGCTAACCTGCGCCGCGTCAAGCGTTTAACTTCAACTAAGTCGATTATCGCGTCTTAAACCGTCGCGGTCAATCGACTTTTTTTCGTTCCCATTGCGCCAAGAAGTCGACGTCAAAGGCGCGTTCCAGCCAATCGGCGACGGAGAGCGCGTCGTTTAGCGTTTCGGCGGCGCGTTCGGCTTCGATCTCCAAGTTGGGGCGCGGCGCTCCGAAATTCGAACAATCGGTCGCGGTTTGCAGGAAGCCGTTCTCGAAGTCGAGCTCCAGCAAGGTTTTATACGACGTCGTCTCCTCGGTCGCCCCGCCGCTCGACTCCGCGCTTTCGCCGTTTCCGCCGTCCAACGCGTCGCCGACGCTCTGTTCGGCAACGCAATCGGCGCCGAGCAAAATCGTCCCCGTATAATCGAGCGGCAAATTACACTCTTCGTAAAGAAAGCGACAACCGGCGCTTACGTCTTCGTCGACAAGCAAGGACGGCGCGGCGCCGTCGAGAAGCCCCGCTTCGTCCGGACGCCTCGCAAGGAGTTCGCGATGAAAATCGTCTTCGTTATCGAACCCGGGAAACTCCGCTTCGAGCGCCGCGATTTCCGCCCGCAACCGCGCCGCGTTCGCTTCGTCCGCCTCAAAATCCGCGAGCGTCGCCGCCAACTCGCGCTTTTTCCGCAAACGCTCGACCGCCAAACGCCCCAACTCCGACTTGCAGTCGAGCGGCGCCGCGCACAGGTTGCGAACCGTCAAACGCTTCTCCTCGTCGAGCGCAAACTCGGCGACGTAACCGCGTCGGCAAGCGTCGTCCGCGCTCGCGACGTAAAGTCCGAAATCTTGCGGATTAAAGAGCGTTCCGCCGCACGCGTCGACAACGGAAAAGACGCGCCGCTCGAAATAAAACCGATCTTCAATTTGCGCGGTCATTTGCATTTGCTCCTATTTAGGTTCGAAAAACGGGAAACAAGCCGCGGAAAAGCGGCGAGTTGTCGCCATTGCGCGGCGTTGCGTCGCCAAAACGTCGCGCAACGTTAAAAAACGTATTTACTTACGTTAGCGCGCGACTTCGCTACGACGCGCCGTTTTCCTCGTTTTTTATCTCTTAACCCACTTCACCCAAAAATCGTCGCCAAAGGTCAAAGCGATCGCTTTCTTAAAAATTTTCCATTCATTAAAAACTTGTTTGTCTCCCAATTGACTCTCCGCCTTATCCTCGCGTTTTCTTAACAATACGCAATTTAAAAGCCACTTTAGCCGCGCTCTCCAACGCAAGAACTTTGAATTTTTAAAAACCTGTTCCCTCTCAAACGTTCGCCTACCCAATAATTTCATTAACCGCGCAACTTCGCTTGAACGGTCGACGGCGGTTAACAAGACGCCGTTTTTAAAATCAAGTTCCCACATTTCTTCATAATTGTAGCTTTCTAAATAACGCTCGTCAATAAACGACGATTCGTAACGGGAATAGAACCCAAAATTAGCGCCAATAAGTATCGAACCAGTATACTTCAATTGAAGTCCAACGCTATCGTATGAAGCCAGCCCGCCCTCCGACCAGCTTGGCGCGACGCCGTTTAGCATTGGAACCTTGTCGGGCGCGACCATCGTTTCGCGACCGCCCGAATCGACGACGCTCTTGCCAATATTCACCGTTAAGCTCTTTAATACCAAACGTTTCTTCTCGTCAACCGCGTATTCGACGATATAGCCGCGCATACAGCCGGTGTGCAACATTCCCGTCGCGCAAATTCCCCAATCGCTCGGTTCAAACAGTCTCTCCCAGTGCGTTGCGCCCGCTAATTCCCAATCCCGTCCCTCATAAGAAAAACTTTCCGGTATTTGCGCGGTCATTTTAGCCTCCTTTTTATTTGCGATAAGCAATAACACGCCAAGCGCTCGGGTCGCGCGGCGCAGGTTCAGCTTTCAGAAGGGTGCTTCCGGCGCCGAAGCAACGCCGCGCGCCTCTTCAAATCCCCCAACCCACAGCAATTACAAAACTTTTCGTCGACGTTGCGACAAGAGATTCCAAGACGCGGCAAAAGGTCGACATTCCAGCGGCAACGCGATGTTCCGGCGCAAAACCATTTTGGGCGGCGGCGCGACGCGGAACAAGCGGCGCAATCTTTCCCGTCGCGTTCCATTATAAGCGCGTCAAAATGAGAAGTCAAGCAAAGGTAGGACGCCAGGCGTCCAGGCTCGCGCAAAAAATGCAAGAAAAGCCAAGAAACGACAAAAAGCCGCCGTCCCGCGTCGACGTCGACGCAAGATTCGGAGGCTTTTGGGGACGGTTCGCGAAAAAGGCGGCGCGACGGTCGACCTATTCAGTCGAACGCTTGACCAAGCGTCGTCGCGCGCTTAACGCAAACATCGGAGGCGCGACGCGTTAAGAAACGTCGCAAAAACAGGGCGCGGGCGGCGATTGACCAAAACGCTTAACGCAAACGTCGGCGACCAAACGCGTTGAGTTACGTCGCCCAATTCGCTCGCGGTCGACGCTTTCGCCAAACGCTTGACGCAAATCGGCGGCGCGACGCGTTAAGTTGCGTCGCGTCGTCGTTTACGTCGCGGCGAACTTAGAGGTTTTCGCAGACGAGGTCGCCGATTTCGGTCGTCGAGTAACCCATTTGACCGGCGGCTTGACTCTTCATCTTCGTGCCGGTAACGAGTTGAACCGACTTCATAATGCGGTCGGCGGCGGTTTGGTAACCTTCGTGTTCCAGCAACATCGCGGCGGAGCTGATCGACGCGATCGGGTTGATTTGGTTCAAACCGGTGAACTTCGGCGCGGTGCCGCCGATCGGTTCGAACATGCTCGTCCCGCCGGCGTCCGGGCAGAGGTTCGCGCCCGCCGCGACGCCAAGACCGCCTTGGAGGATACCCGCCAAGTCGGTGATGATGTCGCCGAACATATTCGTCGTCACGATGACGTCGTAATTTTCCGGGCAGTCGACCATATAAATGCAGCACGCGTCGACGTGATGGTATTCTTTTTGGACGTCCGGATATTCCGCGCCGACTTCTTCAAAAGTGCGCATCCAAAGGTCGTGCCCAAACGTCAGAACGTTCGTTTTCGCGACGAGCGTCACTTTTTTGCCCTTCGGATTGTTGCGGCGGCGAGCGTATTCAAACGCCCAGCGAATGCAGCGTTCGCAACCTTTGCGGGTGTAAATCGCCGTTTGCGTCGCGACTTCGTCCGGCGTGCCCTTCTTCAAGAAACCGCCGATACCGGCGTACATATCTTCCGTGTTTTCGCGGACGACGACGAAATCGAGGTCTTCCGGGCCCTTGTTGCGAAGCGGGGTCGCGACGCCCGGGAGCAATT
>JAFYVO010000362.1 GCA_017549085.1 Thermoguttaceae bacterium | reverse complement strand
GCTTTCGGTTCCTTCGCCGTCCGTTACCGTCCAAGCGCCGTTTTGAATCGCCGTTTTCGTCGATTTATCCGCGACGCGCGATGTGTTGTAAACGCCGGAATAATCGCCGGTTATCCCCGACGCGACGTAAGTTCCGTCCCACGACGAGGCGTAAGAGGAGTTTTCGTCGTAATCGCGCGTTCCGGTTCCGTTCGAGATCGCCCATTCGCCGTCGACGTGCGCGCAGTAGACCGATTCCGTCCAAACCGTTCGGCTCTCGCCGCTTTCGCTAAAGTCTCCGTCGACTTCGATTAGCGTTTGAAGGGGCGACGTTCGAGCGACCGTTCCCGAGCTTGTCGCCGTCGACAAACTCGAACCGCGGGCGCGTTGCGTCGCGGTTCCGGTCGCGACGCTCCAACCGTTGGAATGCCAATTGCCCGCCGCTCGGTAATTCGTTTGCGCGGACGTCGTTTCGGAAGCGGAAATCGTTCGGGAGCCGACGCGTTCGTCGCGAACGCCGTCGTTCCAGGAGACGCTCGAAAAATTCGCCGTTCCTCCGCTTTTCGTCGACGACTCGTAAATCTCTTGGCCGCCGTTAAGGTAAGCGCCGGAATAAGTTAGCGCGCCTTCCGTTCCGCTCCAACGCTTGTGTTGCGTTTTCGTTTCAAAGCTGCGAACGAAGGTATTGGCGATTTCCGGAACCGCGAAACCCGCCGTCGTCGCGACGCTCGCCGTCGTTTTTCGCGTTTCCAACGAGGTCGTCGATTTATAAAACTCGGAGCCGGTCGCGACGCCGCCGAGCATTTGTTCAATGTAAACGTAATCGCTCGTATCGGATTGCGTCGTCGACGTTCCGTTCGAGCCGCCGACGATAAAGTCGCGCGTTCGCAGCGTGAATTCGACGCTTTCGCGAAGCGCGGAACGCGTGTAAACGTAAGAACTTATGTAACCGCCGGAATAAGTTAGGCCGTTTTCGGTATACGCGTATTCCCAAACTTCCGTTTGACGGTAAACGTAAACGCCGCCGTAATCGGACGTTGAAACGCTCAGCGTCGAACTTCGCGTTCCGCCGTCGATCGCCTCCGAGTCGCTCAATTCGAACGCGACCGAGCCCGCGACGAGGTTCGAAGGCGCGTCCGACGGGCGGAAGGCGCCGCCGTCGACCGAGACGCAACCTTTCGCCAAGTCGCCGACGTTCCAAGCGGCGGGCGGGGCGGAGACCGTTATCGTCGAGGTCGCGGTCGAGGTCGCGCCGTTTGCGTCGGCGACGACGTAAACCAAGGCGACCGTTCCGGTAAAGCCGACGTTCGGGCGGAAGACGACGCCGTCCGGGCCGCATTCCGCCGTTCCCGCGTTCGGGTTCGCGAGCGTCGCGCTTTGAACGCTCAACGTTGCGCCGCTCGGACGCAAATCGTTGTCCAAAACGTTTAAGAAAAGACCGTTCGACGAACCGGCGGTCGCCGTGTTGACGACGGCGAAGGCGTCCGGCGTCGCCGAAATCGCGCCGCTCGTTATCGGCGATTCCGGAACGTCGGGCGAACTAACGACGACGTAAGTTTCGTCGATATAATTGTTTTCGTCGTCGAAAATTTGGAAGGTGAAGAAGTCGACGAAACCGGTCGATTCGTCGTTCGCGGGCGTCGTTGCGTACGTCCACGAACCGTTCGTCGCTTCGAGCGTCGCGTCGCCTAAACTTGGCGCGACGCCGAATTGAGCGCGAAGGTCGCCGTCGCCGAGCCCGACGTGTGCGTCGATCGCTCCGGTCGTCGTCGAGCCGTCGATCGTCGCGACGCTTGAAACGACCGGCGACAAATGGGAAACGTCGACGGCGATCGACGGAAGATTCGCCGTTTCGGAGCTTTGCGTCGCGCTCCAGTCCGATTCGCCGAGCGCGTTGACCGCTTTGACGCGGTAAAAATAAACGACGTTCGGGTCGAAATTTTCGTCGAAATAAGCGTTGGTTTCGACCGTTCCTAAGTCTTGCCAAGTCGGGTTTTGGTTCGAGGAACGTTGGACGACGTAAGACGTCGCCGACGGCGAAGGAGCCCAAGCGAAGGTTCGAAACGCGGCGTCGCGAAGGTCGAGAAGCAACGCTTCCGGCGTCGACGGGACGACGGCCTTCGCCGTCGCGTTCGCAACCGTCGCGCCGTCGGAGAGAACGCCCTCTCGATAAGCGCGAACGCGGTAAGCGCGGCGCGTTTCGGGAACGATCGTCGAGTCGATAAACGTTTGTTCGGAAACGCCTTGCGCGATGATTTTCCAATCGTCGTCGGTAGGATTTTCCGCGTCCGCCGCTTCGAGTTGATACCAAACGGCGCCGGCGACCGCCGACCAGGCGAGCGCGACGGAACCGTCGTTCAACGGCGTCGCGGTTAAGCCGCCGACCGCGTTCAAAACGGGCGCGCCGGGCTCGAAGGTCGCGACGTATTCCGGATTCGACGCCGCGTCGCCGCCGTAAACGCGAACGTAATACGTTCCTGCCGGAAGTCCCGCCAACGAAAGAGAAACGACGTTCGCGTCGTCGGCGTTTTGACCGGCGACGCCGTATCGTAATGTCGCGCCGTCGGCGTTCGTCAATTCGAGCGCGAGAACGTCGCCGTCGGCGCCGCAAGCGATCGAAACCGCGCTTTCTTCGGAGCGTTCGGAGAGCAGGTCGAAACGGAACCAGTCTTCGTCGCCGGACGGAAGCGCAAGCGAATAAAGCGTTTTCGTCGACGTCAAAGCGCCGAGAATCCCGCCGAGCGCCCGTTCGGTCGCTTGCGCGTCGACCAGCGCTTTCGAGTCGTTGGCGAGGTAAGCGTCGTCGCGGATCGGCGTTCGAACCGCGACGCTC
>JAFYVO010000361.1 GCA_017549085.1 Thermoguttaceae bacterium | reverse complement strand
GCTCGAGCTGACCGCCGCGTTCCTCGGGCTCGCGTTCCTCGTCCTTCGCGCCCTTCGACGCCGCCGCGAAACGCCCCTCGTCGCCGCCGTTTTAAATTCGCCTTGGACGTTCGGCGTTCTATTGGTCGCGTCGGTGCAAATCCCGCATTTGATTTATTGGACGAATATGCGAATGCGCGCCCCGCTTGAAATTTTCGTTCCGGCGCTCGCGATTCTCGGCGCCGCCGCGCTTCTTCGCCGCCGCGAAACGACGACAACCGACGCGACGACCGATGAAACGTCGAACGCTTTTCTCGCTCCCCGACCTTCGCGAAACGACGACCGACGCGACGACCGATGAAACGCCGAACGCTTTTCTCGCGCCGCGCCTTTAGTTCGCGCTTTCGACGTTGAAAAAAAGAAAAAAAACGGAACGTCGGCGCCGCGTCGACGCCCGGTTCGCGCCGTCGACGCGGCATATACGTCCCGTCGACGCGCGGAACGACCGTTAAAATCGGAAAATCGCGACTTTTCCTTCCCTTAAAATCGCGAAAATGTCAAAAAGAAGTTTTACTTTTTTTGAAAATTTTATAAAATAAGGTAGAATGAAGTAAAGTTGAACGCGCTTTCATCCGATAGCCCCCGTTCGCGAACGTCGCGCCGTTGGGGGCGCGTTCTCCGTTTGCGTTCGCGGGTTCCGCGGGTTCCGTTGATTTCTCCCGTTCGCGCCTCCTTCCCCTTCCTTTTTGGTTCCGCCAACGAAAGAACGCCCGATGTTTCGATTGTTAACGTTCGTTTTCCTCTTCGCCGCGTCGACCTCTCCTCTCTTCGCGCAGGAAATCGTTTTTGAAGATCGTTTCGAAGGTTCGTTGAAGCCGGGTTGGGTTTGGCTTCGCGAAAACGCTTCTTGCCGTCGTTTCGTCAACAATTCGCTGGAAATTCTTTTTGAACCGTTCGGGGCCGGCGAGGCTCGCAACGCCTTGGCGCGTCCGCTCAACTTTTTCCGTTGGCGCGACGGCAAAGCCGAAGGCGCTTACCGCGTCGAAACGATGTGTTCCTTCGTCGAACGTCCGACCGCTCAATTCCAACAATGCGGCCTCTATTGGCTCCAAAACGACCGCGTCGTTTTCAAGCTCGTTTGCGAATGCGTCGACGGCAAAACGTACATTTATCCAAGCAAAACGCCGGTCGACGCGCAAGGGGTCAAACTGCGCTTGACGGTCGTCGACCAAAAAGTCGTCGCGGAGTTCTGTTGCGAGAACGAGACGTCTTTCCGTCGCGTTTACGAAGGTCGGCTTGAAATCGGCCCGGAGGATCGCGTCGGCGTTCAATGTTGGAACGGCCCGCGCGACAATAAAACGCAATGGGCGCGTTTTCATTATTTCCGCGTCGAAAAATTGACCGACTAACGCCCCTTGGACGCGCCGAAAAATTGACCGTCCGAAGCCCCTTCGAGACGCGCCGAAAAATTGACCGTCCGAAGCCCCTTCGAGACGCGCCGAAAAATTGACCGTCCGAAGCCCCTTCGAGACGCGCCGAACTTTGACCGACGAACGCCCTTCGGGACGCGCCGCCCGTCGAGCGCGCCTTTCCGCGTCGGCCTTTGCGCTCGCCCGTTCTTTCGACCGTTTGTTACGCACTAATTAAACGAAAATCCAAAAGAGTTTCAAAAAATGTTAAGCGGCGTTGGAATCGTTTGTTTTATCGCAAGTTATCTCGTCGTTTTCGTTCTAGAAACCGTCGATTTTCGCGCCGGACGCAAGTCGTTTGGTTGGCGTTGGGGAGCGGTCGCGGTCGCCGTTCTCGGCGCGGTCGCTCACTCGGCGTTCCTCTCCCATCATCATTTGGCGCAACACGATCGTTTTTTATCGACGCCCGCCGGTTGGTTTTACCTCCTCGCGCTCGGAGTAATTTTCGCTTACCTCTACGTGACGTTCGTTTCCCCGAAAACGCGGTTCGGTTTGTTCCTCGTTCCGCTCGCGCTACTTCTTTGCGGCGTCGGCGTCGCGGCTCCGGACGCGGCTTTTTCGCCGAACGCTCCCGGTCGTTGGGCGCGCGGCGCTCACGGCGTTTCGCTCCTCTTGGCGACGCTCTTTTCGCTCGTCGGCGCGATCTCGGGCGCGATGTTTTTCTTGCGCCGTTCGCGTCTTAAGCGGAAGGTCTTCGTCGCCGACTCGATCCTGCCGACGCTCGAATGGTCGACGCGGGCGACTTGCTTTTCGGCGAACGCCGCGCTCCTTTTCCTCGCCGTCGGCGTCGCGAGCGGTCATTACCTGCAGTTTTTCGCGTCGGCCGCCGGATCCGTTTCCTTCTTTGGCGACCCGATCGCCCTCGGCGCGACCGTCCTTTTCGTCGCGACGGCGATTCGGCGGCTCGCGACGGCGCGTTCTTCGGCGGTCGACGGCGGCGCCGAAGCGGCGTTTTTCACGATCGTTTGTTCCGCGACCCTCGCCGTTTTGCTCCTTTTCGTCGCGCTTTCCGGTCGCGGACATTGGCGCGATTTGCTCGAACGCTCCGACGCGGCGCAAGCGGTCGAAAGCGTTCCGGTTTCCTCGCCTTCCGAATCCGAACCGGCGACGCAACCGGTCGACGCGCCGGAAAAAACGGAAAAAACGCTCGATCCGGCGTTCTCGGGCCCGAACGTTTCGACAAAATTCCGTCAAAACGCGCCCGCCCTCCTTGCCAACGCCGCTTCTCGGCGCCAAAATAAAGAAGCGCGTTTTTTCGGCGTTCGCCCTCTCGGCGCCGCGCCGTCCGTCCTTTCGGTTTTGTCCTCCCCGTTCCCGTTTTCGTTTGTCGACGCCGCGCCGTCGTTCGTTAAGGAGTCGTTTTCGCGATGATTCGAATCGTCGGCTTGAACAGTCGCACCGCGTCGATCGAGGCGCGCGAACTTTTTTCCTTCGACGCCGCCGGAGCCGAAAAGGCGTTGGCCGCTTGGCGCGACGCGTTCCCGAACGTCG
>JAFYVO010000360.1 GCA_017549085.1 Thermoguttaceae bacterium | reverse complement strand
GGCCCGACCGTCGACAAAGCGACGCAAATCCTCGGCGAATGGAACACGCCGTCCGACGCGGAAGGCGTCGCCGACGTTTGCCTTAAAATCGCGCAACAAGCTCGCGACGCGAAGTACCATTCCCGCGGGATTCGCGGTTACGTCCGCATTCCGCGTCAGTTCGATATGCCGGTCGCCCGCAAGATCGAGATGTGCAAAATCGCGTTCGAAACGGCCCGCCGCGCCGAAGACAAAGCGTTGATTTTCGAAGTCTTCAAGCGCAACATCGTCGCCGAAAACGTCGTCGCCGCGCTCGAATACGCGAAATACGCCGAGTACAAAGAAGTCGCTTGCGAAACCGCCGTTTTCGTCGCCGAAAAGATTCGCGTCAGCCAACCGGAATGGAAGTGGGACGCGCAAACGGACGACGCCGCTAAAGCGAAAGCGGGCAAAGACTTGATCGACTCGATGAAGCGCGTTGTCGACACGACGTCGAACGCCGACCTGAAAGCGCGAGCGCAAAAGCTCCTCTAAGTTTTTCCTCGACGCTTAACGCGTTGCGACGCGATGCAACCCGAACTCGGCCCGTTTCCTCGACGAAGCGGCGCCGAGTTCGGCGTTTTTATACCGCGTCCCCTCTTAATAATCGCTTGAAAAAAGAAGCGGTCGTCGTTCGGCTCGCAAGCGTTTCGTCTTCCGCTAAATATTGTTAAAAGGAAATTTCGATGAGATTTTTACTCCAAGCGAGCGCGTTTCTGCTCGCCGTCTTCGCGACCTGCGCCGCGCTGGCCGATTCGAACGCGAAAAAAGATTGGCTCCTCGACCCGAGCGGCTTCGTCGCGCAAATTGAGTTCGACGAAGCGAAAAAGGAATGGCGGCTGACCAACGGAGTCATCGAGCGACGCATTGTCGTCGAGCCGTCCGCCGCGACCGTTAGTCTCAAAAACTTGACGACCGGCGAAGAGCTGATTCGCGCGATCGCTCCGGAAGCGCGCGTCGTTATCGACGGAACGTCGTATCCGGTCGGCGGGCTAAGCGGTCAACCGGTCTTGAATTACTTCAAGGACGAATGGATTCCGACGCTCAAACCGCTCGAAAACTCCTATCGCTTCGCAAGCGCGACGGTCGGCGAAATCGAAAAGCCGTTCGAATGGAAAAAGCGCCCGGAATGGCTCTCGAAAGACCTCGCTTGGCCGCCGAAGGGGAAAAGTCTCAGAATGTCGTATCAATACGACGCGGAAGACGGGAAAGTTTTGCCGACGGTCGACGTTTATTACGAGATTTACGACGGTATTCCGGTTCTGCAAAAGCGAATCGAAGTCCTTTATCCGGAAGCGGTTGAAGGGAAAGAACCGGCGGCGGAATATTGCGTCGACTCGTTCGTTTCGGAAGAGCTGCGCCTCGTCGAACCGGAGTCGCGCGTCGAAGAGAAAGAGTTCAACTGGAACGTCTTAAACCTTTACGTTGAAAACGATTACATCTACGGCTACACGATGAGCTGCGCGCCGAAGGGCTTCGGCTACCGTCTGGAAGTCGAACCGGAATATAGCACGCAAGTCTGCTATCGCCTCGACACGCCCTGCCGTTACGTCTCGACGCCGGAATTCGGCCCGGCGCAATACGTTCGCCCCGGCGAAAAGTTCGTTTCGTACCGCTCGTTCGAACTCCTGTACGACGGCGCCGACCGCGAGCGTCGCGGGTTGGCGCGGCGTCGCATGTATCGCACGCTCGCCCCTTGGACGGCGGAAAACCCGCTGATGTTCCACAAAACGAACGCGAAACCGGACGTTTTGCGCGAAGCGATCGAGCAATGCCGCGAAACCGGCTTCGAAACGATCATTATGAGCTTCGGCTCCGGCTTCAACCTCGAAAGCACGGAAAAAGCCTACCGCGATATTTACCGCCAACTCGCCGACGAAGCGAAAGCCGCCGGGCTCGGGTTCGGCGGGTACTCGCTCACGTCGTCGCGCGGCGCCGGCACGCCGTCGGACAACGTCCAAACGGAGAAACCGAAATTCGGACGCGGGCCCTGCCTCGGCGCCGATTGGGGCCAACGTTATCTCGCGACGCTGAAAGAGTTTATGGATTACGCTGGTTTCTCGATCTTCGAAAACGACGGCCCGTACCCCGGCGACCCTTGCGAATCGGAAAAGCACCCGGGACACCGCTGCAAGGAAGACTCCGTTTGGGTTCAATGGAAAGCGCAGGGCGACCTTTACCGTTGGTGCCGCGAACGCGGGATTTACGTCAACCAACCGGACTGGTATTTCCTCAACGGCGGCAACAAAACCGGGATGGGGTACCGCGAAACGAACTGGTCGCTCCCGCGCGCCGAACAGGTAATTATCGAGCGTCAAAACATTTACGACGGCACTTGGGAGAAAACCGCGTCGATGGGCTGGATGTTCGTTCCGTTGTCGCAGTATCACGGCGGCGGCGCGGCGGCGACGATCGAACCGCTCCGCGAACACTTGGATCATTACGACGCTCGTTTCGCAAACCTTTTAGGCGCGGGAGTTCAAGCGTGTTACCGCGGCCCGCGACTTTACGACTCGGAGGAAACGAAGGCGGTCGTCAAGAAATGGGTCAATTTCTATAAGACGCATCGTCGCATTCTCGACGCCGACTTGATTCACCTCCGCCGAGCGGACGGGCGCGATTGGGACGGTTGGCTTCACGTCGACCCGAGCGCCGACGTCGAAGAACGCGGCTTGGCGTTTTTCTACAATCCGCTGAAAACGGAAATCGTTCGCGAAATTGAACTTCCGCTTTACTACACGGGCCTGACCGGCCAAGCGACAATCCGTCGCGGCGACTCCGACTTGAACTTGAGCGAACCGTTCGTCGCGCAACTCGACGGCCGCGGCGTCGCGAAAGTCGAAATCCGAATCGCGCCTGAAAGTTACTCTTGGCTCTTGATCCAAAAGTAGTTATTGCAACGTTTTAGGGGACGCTCGCAGTTTCGAGCGTCCTTTTTTTTGCGCCGACCAACGTCTTAAACGCGAACGAGCAAGCCACGCGGACGTTTCGGAACGTTCGAGCTTTCCAAGCGTTAGAACGACCGACGCGGACGGACGCGAAGCGGGCGACGCGTTTGAAAAAGGCGGCGTTTCTAAAATTTTCACCGTTTTTTTCCTCGACG
>JAFYVO010000359.1 GCA_017549085.1 Thermoguttaceae bacterium | reverse complement strand
GAGCGGTCGCTTTCCCTTGCTCTTCGAGCGCCCGAGCCGCGTCGCGCGCCGCCTTTTCTTGCTCTTCAAGCGCCCGGTTCGCCTCTTTCGTTCGCTCGACGAACTCCCCGGCGCGGTTGTAAATATTGCCGAACTCGTCCGCATACGCGCCCATCGCGAGGAGCGTGTTCGAGACGCCGGAAGCGAACCCGCCTTGAAATGTCCGAACGCGCCCGAGTTCGTCGACGTACAAGCCGAGCTTAATTTGTGCCGTCGAAAGCCCTTCAACGCATTGACCGAGCGAGTTTGTTAAGAGTTTGTTCGCGTCGTAAGTCAGCCCAAGCCGGCGCTGCGCCGTCGTTAGCGACGCGTTGAGTTGTTCGACGCTTCGAGTAAATTTGACGTCGAGGTCGGAAGCGTCGACTTTGAACTTAACGCCGGTTTCGATGTATCCAGCCAAGCGTCTTTCTCCCCGTCTTTTTTCGTTCCGTTTTCAAGGATTCGCGCTTTTGTTTCGGCGACGCGGCGCTCCCATTCTTCGACGAGAATCGACGCGACGTAAAAGCAAACGGCGGCGACGACAAACAACGGCGTCGCGATTAAGAGCGGAACCCCCATTTTCGTCGGGTCGCCCAAACAAGCGAGGATCGTAAAACAGCCGAGACCGCCGATTCCGACGCCGTTTCCAAACGCTTGCCGCGACTGTTTTTCCGCGTCGGCTCGCGTTTGTCCGACTTCCGAGACCGCCGCCCGTTCGGCGTATTCGTCGAGAACGTCCGCCGCCGTTCGACGTTCGCCGTCGACGCTAACCGACGCCGACGCGTCGACCGCTCCGGCGCGCCAATCCGCCGCCAAGTCGTCGAGCGTTCCGACGACGAGCCCGCCGTCGCGCCGTTGGTAAGCGACCCGATATTCCAATTCGTCCGCTTGCGTTTCGTTTCCTTTCGCGCCGTTCGCTCCGCTCGCCCCGTTCATTGTTCGCGCCTTTCGCCGTTTCGCGTTAAGTCCAACCAAGTCCAAGAGAAACGCCGCCCGAATCGGCGCCCGTCTCCCTCTTTATTGTACGCGAAAACAAGCCGCGCCGTAACCGTTCGCCGCTCTTTTTTTAGCCGTTAACGGCGGCGCGACGCCCCGGATCGAAGAGCGCGAACGCCTCTTCTTCGGTCGTCGCGACGTTCGACGCGGCCCCGGTCGTCGTCCCCGGCTCCGGAAAGAGAACGAAGTCGGCGACCGGCGCGGCGTCGGCCGCTTTCCATTGGATTCGCCGCGCGTCGCGGAAATCTTCCCGGCGCCAGTCGAGCGGGCCGACGACTTCGAAAAGCATTCGCCAACCTTCGCGCTCCCACTCCGGCAACGCCAAGACCTCTTGAACACTCTTTTTCAGCGCGAAGGCGAGTCGGAAGAGGAACGCGAAGTCGGCGTCGTCGACGATTTTTTTTTGAACCGTTCGTCGACAAAATCCGGGTCGAGCCCGTAAGTGAAGACGCGCGACAGCGGCGCGAACGCGGCGGCCTTAACCGCGTCGAGGTCGGCGTCGGTCAGAATCGGCTTCCCGTCGTCGTCGACAAGCGTCGCTTTCGCCGCTTTAAACGCCGCCGCGAAACGCGCTTCCGTCGGAATCGTCTTGTCGCGGTACTCCAAGAACCAGTCGTTGAAAACGAGCGCCGCCGGGCCGTCGAGCGGTTGAAAAAACGCTTCGGTTTCGTCGTTCCATTCGGAAACGTCGATTCGGCGACGTTCGAGTTCCGCGATCGATTTAATCTTCATCTTACTTTCCTTTCGTTAGCTTTGTTGCTTTTGAGTCGTTTCCAAGACGACTTCGTTCGTCGAGAGATCGACGGTCGCGGTCGTTCGATTCGCCGCCGTCCCGTCGAGCGGTTTCCCGGTCGGCTGAAACTTGATCGCCGAAGTCAGCGCCCCCGCCGCTTCGCCGTTGAGTCCGCCCCCGGCGACATAAAACGCGGCGGTCGCGAAAACGACGTCGAAAACGCGCTTGCCGTCCGTCGTCGTCTCCTTATATTCGCCGACGACAAGAAGCCCGAGTTCCGGTTCGTCGACGTTGAGTTTTTCGAGCGCCGCGTCGAGCGGCGACATATCGAGCGGACGTTCCGCGTTGAACGAAATTTCCCCTTGCTTCTTTTTCCCAACGCTGAAACGCGTCCAACGGTCGCAGTCGGTGATCGCCTTCTTTTCCCGCGTTTCGGTCGTCGTTTCGCCCCGCGCGACGTTCGTTAACTCCAGCTCGAGCGGGATCAAGTTCTTCTTTCCGAATTTCAGCGCGGAATACGCCGGATCGTCGAGCGGCTCATAGGCGGCGCCGGTCGCGTCTTGCGCGAAGAACCCGACGAACATTTTAAAAGCGTTTTGAATCGACATTCTCTTCACTCCTCCCAAAAAAATCGTTTCCCAATCGCCGAAAAGTCGACGAACCCGAAATAGCTCCCGCCGATCGCGAGCCCGCGAACGTCCGGCTCGACTCCGGCGTCGCCGAAGCGATAATCGTCGATAGCCGCCGACGCAACGAGTCGCCGGAGCGTCGGGGCGACGACGCTTTCCTTGAACGTCGCGCAAGCCTCGACCGCCGCCGCTCGTCCCGTCGTTCGAATCAAACAAGAGACATCGGCGACGTCGCGACAAGTCCCGTCGAGATAAAATTTCCGTTCGCGGTTCGTTTCGGAAAACTCGACGGTCGGCGCGCCCGTCCATTCGCGCCCGGGGTTTGCGTCGCTAAAAACCCGTTCCGCCGCGAACGCTTCCCCGCCAAGCTCTAACGGCCCGTCGACAAGGCAAGCGCGAACCGCCTCCGCGAAAACGCCGCAATAATCGACGAACGTCGCCGCTTGCGTTAACGTCGAACGTCCGTTCATCGCGAACCGCCTTTCGCCGCTTCCTCCGCGACCGCCGAGCGCATCCGCTCCGCAATCTTTTGACAAGCCTCTTCGACGGCGGCGCGCCCTTCCGGTTCCGCCGTTCTCTTCGCCTTGCGCAAGTAAAAGCGCGGGCGCGTTTTATAACGTCCGTTCGCTTTATAGCCGGTTTCGTGGTACCGCGCGTAAAATCCCGGTTTCGACGTAATAGATCGCGACAAGCCCTTCGCAAACCCCGGCTCGACGCGACCGCGCGGCGCCCCTTCGGTCGTCGGAACGCCCGCCATCGCAAAGACGAGACCGCTCGGATACCGTTTGACGACGTTCTCGATCGCGGCGCCGAGTCGCCAATTCGACGGCAAATTCCGCCGCGCGGCGCTTGTCGCGCTCGACGCCCAAAGTCGCGCCGCCTCTTCGAATTCCGGCGCGCCTTCGTCGCGAATCCGCTTCCACGCGTCGCCAAGCTGGTTCAGCCGAGCGCAAACGTCGAATTGAATATCCGGCATTTCGTTTTTTCTCCTTTTCACTCGCTCCGCGACACGCAAAAAACGATTCTTCGCCCCGGCGTCCGCCAAGCCCATTCCCAAACGCGAGCCGTCGCCGCGTCGGCGCAAACCTTGTAAAATCGCGCGGTTCCGTCCAAGTCGACGACTTCAAGCCCGTCCCCGACTCGCGGAAACCGCGTCTTTCCGTCGACGATCGGCAGTTCGCTAATCTCGACGCCGAAGCGCGAAGTCGCTCGCGCCGCGCCGTATTCGTTTCCCGTCGCGCCGTCGCAAGCGGTCGACTCGCAAGAAACGCGGACTCGCCGCCGCTCGCCGTCGAAAACAAGCGTCGCGTCGACGCCGAGCCAATTCGCAACGCCGCCCAGCAATGCGAAAACGTTGAAGCCGTTCCCGTTCATCGGTTTTTCACCGTCGCGTCTTCCGTTAAATAAACCTGCGTTCCGTCGTCGAGAGTGATAACAACCTGAATTCGATACGTCCCCGACTCCGGAAAAATCGGGTTTTCCGAAACGTCCGGCGCCCAAACAAAGTTATAGCCTTCCGTTTCGTCGGCGACCGGCGGCTCAACCGGCAAAACCGGCGCTTCGAGAACGAGCGACGGCGGAAGCGCGACGCCGTCCCAGCCCGGAACGACCGTTCGCGCCGGAACCGGACGATAAGCGACCGCGCCGAGCGTCGTTTCGACGACCGAACCGGTGCGCCAAACGGTCGCCTCGACGCTCGCGACCCGCTCCGCCGGAACCCAAGTTCCGGAAATCGGCGACTTAATCTTCGCGTAAATGCAACAATTTTCGCCGACTTTCGGCTCTTTCCCGTTGACAAACATAATCCCCCCTGCGCTCGCCTCCCAAGCGGCTCCCGCGCCGCCGTCCGCCGACGCGACCGCGACGGAAACCGTTCGACATTGATAAAACTCGACGCTAAACCAAGCGGAATCGACGCGAAACGTCGCGCCGTCGAAGATGCGGAAGCGCTCTTTTCCGTTTAGCGCGACTTCCAGCGGCGACGCGTCTTCCGTCGGCGTTATGGCGACGACTTCCCAACCGTTGGGCGACGCGGCGTTTTCCCGTTCGACGCAAACCCGCGCCGTCGCGTCGGTTGCGCGCCAAGCGAGCGTCGCCGTCGTCGGGCCGGTCGCGGTCGCGGCGAACGTTTCGACGTTCGCTCCGAAATCGACGCGTCGAACGGAAGTTTCGAACGTCGCGGCGGTTAAGTCCGTTCCTTGCGGCGTCGCGAAATAACCGGCTCCGGAAAACGTCGCGGCGCCGACGGTCGCGCTCTCCGTCGCCGTCAAAACCGCGTCGACCCCGGAAAATTCGACCTTCGCCCCGTCAACGACGTTCAACGTCGCGACGCAAGCTTTTCCGCCGTCAACGTTTAACGTCGCCCCGGCGCTCGGCGTCAACGTTTGCGACGTCAAGCCGCGTTCGTCGATTCTCGCGTTTCCGATCAGCGCGACGGCGGACGACGGCGCGTCGCCGTAAACCTTTTGACCGATTAGCGTTAAAGCAAGCGTTCCGGACGGTTGCGCGTTCGAAACGTCGATTAAAAAGTCGTTGTGCGAACCGGAACCGGCGACCGTCGCCGAACGGCGCGGCGCGAAAACAATCGGAGCCGAACCGGTTTCAAGCGCCGTAAAATCGGAAGTTGCGTCGGACGGCGTCGTCCATTTTACGAGTCCGCAAGCGACGCGCGGCGTTCCGTTCGCGGCAATCCGCGCCGTCGGTTTTTGAAAACTGACGTAAACATTTTCGCAACCGCTCGAATCCCCCTCGACCGTCGCGACGTTCGTAATTTGCAGGTTGTAATTGGTGTAAAACCCGTTGGCGTAAAGTTTAACGCTCGACGCGACCGTCGTAAATTTCGCCGTCGGCGCGATTTCTAAACCGGCGGCTTCGCCAAGCAAAAATTGCGGTTGAATGTTAACACAGTCGCCGAAACGACTTACCAACACCGCGCGCCCGATTTGGAACCGTAACGTCGACGAGCCGACGGAGCGAAGCGTCGAGCCGACGCCGAAGTCGAATTGGTCCGCGATCGCCGTAAGGGTCGCGCCGCTCGAATTGTCGACGGAGAGCGACGCGCCGCCGCCGACGACGAGTTTTCCCAAACGCAAG
Organism: Thermoguttaceae bacterium; assembly: GCA_017549085.1. GTDB lineage: Bacteria > Planctomycetota > Planctomycetia > Pirellulales > Thermoguttaceae > RUG369. The sequence continues at coordinate 3,216 of JAFYVO010000359.1, read as the reverse complement.
CTATTACCGTCGAAGGCGATGGAACCGTCGATAAAAACAACGTCGCCATTTTGCGGCGCGACGTCGCCCGAAACGGTCGCAAAGCGCGACGCCGCCCAGCCGTCCGCGCTAAGCCAAGACGGCGAAACAACTTCGCGCGTCCCTGTTTCCGTGGTTGCCTCGTCGGGCGCGCTCGGCGTAAAAGTGATCGTCGACCATGCGGTCGCGCCGACCGCGTTATAGGCGCGAATACGATAAATGTACGTTCTTGCGGCGCTTAGTCCCCCGCATAAACGGCTTGTCGCGTCGGCGGCCGCGCCGGCAAGATTCGCCCATCCCGTCCCGGACGTCGAATACTGTACGTCGTAGCCGGTTGCGTCCGCGAGGTTTGGCGTCCAAGATAATATCAAAGTTTTGGCCTCCGCGTCGTAATCCGCGACTTTCAAGTCGCTCGGCGCGGTCGGGTCGATTTCGACGCCGATCCAAAACAGATCGGCTTGCAACGTCTCGTAAGCGCCGGGACTGCAAGAAGTTGCGCCGTTCGTTTCGCGACCGCGAAAGTTGCCGTCGAGGTCGTATCGCGATATTTTGTCGACGGCGCCGGAATCGCGGTAAATCGACGGATTCGGCGACGCGTCGTCGAGCAAGCGCAAGTCCCAATTTTCACCGCTTAAATCGTCCGGCGGCGACGCGACGAAACCGACGCTCGACGACGCGACGCCGACGACGCAACCAACGTAATCGACCGGCTTCGCGCTGTTGACGGAACCGCAAATAATCGAGTTGCCCGCCGACGCGGTTCCGTTGACGACGTTGAGCGCGCTGCCCTTGACTCCGGCGACGCAGCCCGCTATCGTTACTCCGTTTAGCTCCGCCGTCTTGCTTAGGTAAATCGCGCCGCCCGACTCGGTCGCGAGGCAACCGGAAAAAACGCAGTCAAAATAACGCGTCGTTCCCGTTGTGTACGCGCCGCCGCCAAATGTGCCGTTACACCCGTAAAACCCGCACCGCTCGAACGTTACGTCGGTCGTTCCCGGCGCGTTGATCCCGCCGCCGACGCCGTTCATGTAACCGCCGACGAAATCGACGCCGATAAACGTCGCCGTTACGTTCGCCGCGACGGACGCGCAACGTATTGCGCCGCCGCCGTTTAGGCGAACGCGGAACGGGCCGCCGTCGATCGTCAAGTTTTTACCGACGCTAAGCGTCGACGCGAGCGTAATTTCGATCGTCGCGCCGCGTTCGAAAACGGTTTCGTCGGGGCGGATAATGTCGCCAGATTGAGCGGACGCTATCGCGGTGCGTAGCGAACCGGTGCCGCTGTCGGCATTGTTTGAAAAGTAAAGTATTGCCATATTTACGTTAAGTCAATATTGGTGGTTAAAACGAATAGCAAGCGACAATAAGTCAGTCAACACGCTTCTTACCGTTTGCGACGATTCGACGCATCGCCCAACGGAAAAGGCTGAAACGCCCTTGACGTCCCGTGTCGCTTCCAATGTAATAAAATTCGCTTTCTTCCGGCGACGTAGGTATTGCGTATATCTTGACGATCTTGTCGTCGAGGACGCGAGCGATCGATTCGCCAACTTTGTTATTCAATATTTCTTTTTTACAAACGTCCGGCGTTAACTTTGTCAGCGTTCCGTCCGGCAAGAGCGTAGCCAGATTCCAGCCGAGGTTTTGGCGGTTAAGTTGAAGCATTTTTGTTTTATCAAAAACGGCGATTTTCATTAGAAAGGAAATTTCGTCTTCATCAAAAACGACGATTTCATTAAGACCGCTACCACGTTCTTCCGTTCAATGTTAAACAAGGACAACGCTTTGCCTTTTTCACCGCGTCTGCGACGGCGTACAAGCGGTTTTGCTCGCCCTCTTTCTCCGACGCCTCTTTAACAGTTCTCTCAACAAAGTCGTCGTAGTCGGTATAGCCGTATTCGACGCCGTCGATTTCATACGGCGTTTCAAGTTCGTAGGACTCTTCTACGTCGGCGACTTCAAGCGCAAATATAAGATCGCTTCCTCTAACGTTAACAATAACAGGCGCGTCGGGGTCGTAAGAACGAAGAATCTTTTCTAATTCGGCGACGGTCATTATTATTCCTTTCCTTTCTTTGACTGTCGATACAGCTCGGGTTCGACGTCTGTCGATCGCTTAAACGAGCGGCAGACGTTTCGTTAACCACCGGATAATTGCGGACATAACGAGAGGAGAATCGAGATCTTCATCCGCGATCACCAGCGATTCTTGCAACTTATCGGCGACGCAAGAGCTTATCGTATTGTACAGTTCGTAGTGTCTTATAAGATGTTCAAGATTGTAAACGACGGCGCCGCTCCCGGCGAGCGCGGCGGCAAAACATCGCGCCTCTTCTTCCGGCATATATTCGGACAAATCAAAACCGCGTCTGTTGACGTATCCTGTTCTAAACTTAGCCCGCGCCGTCTTACTCAGCTTGTTCCGCAACCAGCCAAACATTTTGTGTTACTCGACTTGCGTTGCATGTTGTTCTTCTTCGAGTTCCGACGAGATTTCCTCCCCGTCTTCGATTGCGTCCGGCGTGATTTTTTCCATTGTCGCCACGTTTACGATGCGCGCGGATTCTCCGTCGGCAAGCTCAATCGCCGGCAAGTCCGCTACCCACGCGCTATTAGCGACGACGTAACCGTATTGTTCCAGCGACGCTTTGGTACTCCCCAACGCAAGATGAACATGAGAGTCGCTAACCGCTGCGGGCTCACCGTTTACATTTTTGTCGGCGATGGTAAGCATTACAAAGATCGCTCGCGTAGCGCCTTCGACGCCGGTAATTTGTTTGGAAACAGTTTTGATTTTTTCAACAGCCAATGAAACGTTCTCCTTGATTTGTTGCAACGGTCGCCGGATTTATTAAAGCCCGAGACGCCGTTCGATGTAAGCCAACTCTTCGGCTTCAATCAATTCGAAGCCGACTTCTTCTTGAACCTTTAAAACTTCGCGCAGCAATTCGCGGCGCAACTCCGGTTTAAGTTTTCCCGCGATCATCCCATTGTCGAGTTTCGCTTGCCGCTCCGGCGTGTCGGCAACACAACATTCGGAACGACGAGTGTTTGCGAACGACTCCAACAACGGCTCAAATTGTGGAAACTTCGGGTTGTAGCGCTTAAACTTTCCGATGAACGGACAAAACCAGCACCCGCGTCCGTTACGGTTTAACGGCGACTCGTCGCCTTGCTTCAACGCGTGTTGAATTACGG
>JAFYVO010000035.1 GCA_017549085.1 Thermoguttaceae bacterium | reverse complement strand
TCAAAGAAAACGACGCCGTTTCCGAAACGTATCGCGTCGCCGAGAAAGCGATGCGTCCGAACAAAAACGGCGTTCTTTACCTGCAGTTCCTTTTGACCGACCGCACCGGGAGCGTTTCCGGACGCCTTTGGAACGCGACCGAAGAGATGTTCCGCCAATTTAGCGACGGCGATTTCGTTCGTTGCGAAGGAACGGCGCAGCGGTTCCAAGGGAATATTCAGGTGATCGCGAGAAAGTTGACGAAAGTCGATCCGAAAGACGTCGCGCTCGAAGACTTTACCCGCGACGCCGCCGTCGACGTCGCCGCGCTTTGGAAGCGGGTGCGCGAACTTCTCGGCGGAATGAAAAACCAAAAATTGCGCGACTTAGCCGACTGCTTTTTGACCGACGACGCGTTTGTCGAGCGTTTTTCGCGCGGGTACGCCGGCGTTCGCCTCCATCACGCGCACCCGGGCGGACTCCTCGAACACACCGCGTCGACGATGGAGCTGGCGTCGCGAATCGCGTCCCATTACGGCGCCGCGCTCGACGCCGACTTGCTCCTTGTCGGCGCGTTCCTGCACGACGTCGGGAAGACGATCGAACTCTCGGACGATCCGACCGCGCCCGTGTACACCGACGCCGGTCAGGCGCTCGGACACCCGTATCTCGGCGTTGAAATTTTGACGAAAAAGATCGCGGAAACGGAAAAATTGACCGGCGAACCGTTCGACGAACGCCTCGCGATCGCGTTGAAACATATGATTTTAGCGCATCACGGAACGCCGGAGAACGGCGCCGCGAAAACGCCGATGTCGCTCGAAGCGATGGCGCTCCACTACCTCGACTCGCTCGACGCGAAGTTGGCGGAGTTCCAAAAACACATCGCGGAGGATCCGAACGTCGGCGGCGGATGGACGAATTACATCCCGAGCCTCGAACGAAAGTTGATGAAGTTTTGACGTTCGACGGGCGGCTTGCGCGACGTTCGGCGAGCCGACGTTTAACGGTCGGAAGCGAAAACGAAGGGCCGCGTTCGGAGACGGACGCGGTTTAACTTTTGCCGATGAACGGCTTAATTTTGGGCAAAAAAGGAAACGACGGATGAAATCGCGCAGCACGACGATTTTAACGGTTCGCAAAGACGGCGCGGTCGCGATCGGCGGCGACGGGCAGGTAACGTTCGGCTCGTCGATCATGAAGGCGGACGCGCGCAAAATTCGGCGGCTCTTGGACGGTCGCGTTTTGGCGGGGTTCGCCGGGTCGACCGCGGACGCGTTCGCGTTGATGGAGCGGTTCGAAGCGCGTTTGAAGGATTATCCGCAAAACATTACTCGAGCGGCGATCGAGTTGGCGAAGGAATGGCGCACCGACCGCGCGTTGCGGAAGTTGGAAGCGATGATGATCGTCGTTTCCGCCGACGAAACGCTTCTCATTACCGGGAACGGCGACGTCGTGCAGCCGACGGACGGAATCGCCGCGATCGGTTCCGGCGGGAATTACGCGCTCGCGGCGGCGAAGGCTTTGGCGGCGCATTCGAACCTGACGGCGAAGGAAATCGTCGTCGAGGCGATGAAAATCGCGTCGCAAATCGATATTTACACGAACGACAACATCGTCGCGGAGGAGTTGTAATTATGTTGGAATTGACGCCGCGTCAAATCGTCGAGGAACTCGACAAATACATCGTCGGACAGCGCGAAGCGAAGCGGGCCATCGCGGTCGCGATTCGCAACCGTTGGCGTCGACAGCGCGTCGCCGAGGAAATGCGCGACGAAATCGGCCCGAAAAATATGATGATGATCGGCCCGACCGGCGTCGGGAAAACGGAGATCGCGCGGCGCTTGGCGGCGATGACCGGCGCGCCGTTCGTGAAAATCGACGCGACGAAGTACACCGAAGTCGGCTATTACGGCCGCGACGTCGAGAGTATGGCGCGCGAACTCGTCGAAAACGCCGTCGGAATCGTTCGCGCCGAGGAGCGGGCGCTCGTCGCCGAAAAAGCGAAAGAAGCCGCCGAAAAGCGGATCGTCGACGCGTTGGTCGAGAAGTTCGAGCGGGAAAACCGCGAAGCCGAGCGCAAGGCGGCGGAGGAAAACGACGCATCGGCGGAAAACTCTAAAACCGACGAACAAACGACTTCCGCGTCGTCGAGTCTGAGCGACCCGTTCGCCGCCGCGATGGAAGCGGCTTCCCGCGACCCGAAATTCCGCGCCGCGATGGACGCCGTTCGCGACCTGAAATTCGACCCGGCGAATCCGACCGCGAGTTTCGAAGCGATGGCGAAAGCGGTCGACGAAGCGGTGAAAAACGCGCCGTCGAACGCCGAAAACGCGACCGTCGCCGAACCGCAAACCGAAGCGAAAGCGGACGTTGCGACGCTCGACGCGCCGAAGAAAATCGTCGACCGCGACGAAATCGAACGGCGGCTCCGACTCGGCGAATACGAGAACGAAACGATTCCGGTCGTCGAAGAGCGGCGTTCGTCCCCGGTCGTGATGGGGGGCGTCGGGCTCGAAAATATGCAGGACGAAATTCAAAGTATGCTCGAAAGCCTCTCGCCGCGCCGTCGTTCGCGACGGGAACTTCCGGTTTCGGAAGCGCGGGCGGCGTTCGTCGAGCAGGAGTCGGAGCGCGCGCTCGACAAGGAGAAGATCGACGCGCAAGCGATCGAACTCGCGGAGAATCTTGGAATTATCTTCATCGACGAGATCGACAAAATCGTCGGAAGCGAAGGCGGGCGCGGCGCCGACGTGTCGCGACAAGGCGTCCAACGCGACCTTTTGCCGATCGTCGAGGGGACGACGGTGCAGACGAAACACGGCTTTTTCTCGACCGAACACGTCCTTTTCATCGCGGCGGGGGCGTTCC
>JAFYVO010000358.1 GCA_017549085.1 Thermoguttaceae bacterium | reverse complement strand
GACCGCTTGGAAACGTTGGAGGACGCCGCCGTCGCGAACGGTCAGGACGCCGTTTTCGCTTTCGCGGAGTTTTTGAAGAAACGCGACGTCGCCGTCGGCGTTCGGATCCATCCAGCAAACCGCGTCCGGACGCTCGTAATAAAGGATCGCGCCCGGGCGACCGTCGGCGGACGGAATCGCCGGATTGGCGCCGATTATATCGCCGGGCGAACTCGGTTCGGCGAGCGCGGAACTCCTGTCGGCGAGGCAAGAAACGAAGCAAGCCTTCGTTTCGGTCGGGTCGAGTTTGGAGCCGGCGCGACGGTAAACGGCGGGCGTTTGCGCGTGGAACTGGCTGTTGTATTCGCTGTCCCAAGGCTCGTGGAGTCTGATCTTCTTGTAAAGCGCTTCTTCGCCGAGGAACGGGAGAAGGTGAACGCGCCAACTGTGCGCCGGTCGGTCTTTGTCGACGAGCGTGTAACGGAGCGGCATCGTATGGTGTTTGAGCAGATAACCGACGGTCGCGTCGGAGAGGGCGCGCAACGCGTCTTCCGTCGTCGCGAACGCCGCTTCCGCTTGGGCGGCCGCTCGCGCCTCTTCGGCTTGTTGGGCGAGTTGTTCTTTGCTAACGAAGAAGCCGAATTCTTCGACGTAAGGCGTTAGGACGTCGCGTTCGGTTTCGGCTTCGGCGACGTCCGTTTCTTCCGCGCGTTGGTTCGCGAACGCCGCGAGGAGGGCGGACAAGGCGCCGTCGGGACGCCAAGAGGCGAGCGCTTCGACGGCGCTCGGGCCCGACGCGGCGAGAAGGGCGCCGGTAATCGGGTTCGTCAGCGGAATCGTCGGGCCCGCTTGCAGTTCGAACGTCAGCGAGGCGCCGTCGCGTTTCGGGAGCGAGTTCGTCAGGAAGCCGCGAACCAACTCGCGAACGACCGGGCCGACGTTGTATTTGGCGGCGCCTTCGGTCGCGTTTTCGGCGAGCGCTTTTTCGACGTCGTCGACGAACGTTTCGGCGAGCTTTTCGAGCCCGACGCGGACTTTGTTCGCCGCGTCCGCCGACGCGAAGTCGAGTCGCGCCGACGTTTTCAACGCGTTGACGTCGAGTTCAAAACGACCGTCGACGAAGTACGTGTCGAACGTTTCGACGGCGGCGCGGGTTTCGCGCGGCGCGGCGGCGAGCTTGTCGGCGAACGCTTTCGCGGCGTCGTCTCCGGAGAGCGCGGCGGCGGGGGCGACGTTGAAATCGCCGACGAAAACTTGGAGCGTCGCGGTCGATTCGGCGAGGAACGCTTCCAGTTTCGGGTTCGGGCCCGCTTGGAAACGCTTGAAGTAGTCGGCGTTAAACTTCGCCGTGCCGAACGCGAGCCCGGAACCGACTTCGAACGGCGCCGACGGAGCGAACGCCGCGGCGAAAAGGGAGACGGCGGCGCGTTTCGAACTCGCCAGCGGCGCGTAAACGAACCAATCCGGCTCGTCCGAGCGCGGGACGACAAAGTAAACTTCGCGCAGTCCCATTTCGTCGCGGAATTGCGCCAGTTTCGGCTCCGCGAACTTTTTGACGGCGTTGAACGTTTGGTTAAATTCGCGGCGCGCCGATTTGATCGAGTTCGCGTCGAACTCTTGGCGCTCGAGCGTTTCGACGAAGATTTTCGTCGCGGTTTTGTCGAGCGCTTCAAGGTCGATTTGCGCTAAGTCGAGCCGAGCGACGAGGAACGTTTCGTCGTCGACGAACGCTTTGACGCGCGAGTAAGCGCCGGCGTTCGTCGCGGTTTGCGCTTGCGTCGTCGTTTGGCGACGGGACGAGGTTTGAGCTTCGGCGACCGGCGACGCGGCGGCGAAAAACGCGGCGCCGAGCAGAACGGTCGAAAGGGCGGTAACGAGGGTGCGTCGCATAAGGTGCGCCTTTCCAATATGGGGAACGAGTGTTTCGTTATTTTCGTTGCGATAATGTCGACAAAACGGCGTCATTCGGCGGCTTCGTTTCCGGCTTTTGCTCCGTCGGCGGGCGTTTCCTCTTCGTCGAACTCGAAATCGACTTCGCCGTCGGTCGCGTCGACGTCGAGGGCGTTTTTCTTAACGACTTGTCCGAGCGCGGCGAGACCGACGGCGTAAAGGGCGGCGTTTCCGGACGCTTTCGCGGCGGCTTTCGTCAAATCGCGTTCGAAAACAAGTTCGGCGCCGTTTTGTTTCGGGAGTTGCGAACGCATTTGACCGCGCCAAAGTTCGCGAGCGAGGGGCGTCAGTTTGAATTCTTTGACGGAGGCTTTCGGAATCAGCCCGTTTAAAAGCGCTTGGTCGGATTCGAACCGCGTTTTCGCGGCTTCGTCGACGATCGCTTGCAGGGAAGCCAAGAGACGGCCCGCGTCGACCGGCGCGTTGAAGCGGAACGAAGCGCGAGCGACGCAAGTTCCGGCGTCGAACGTCCAACCGGCGTCGACGAACATCGTGTCGAAGATTTCGAGCGCGTCGCGAACGGAGCGCGTTTGAGCGAAGAGCAGCTCTTGCGTCATTCCGCCGGTCGCCTTGTCGAGGAAGGGGCGAATCCGGAGTTTGCCGCAATACCCGGCGACGAACGCGGCGCTATTTTGCTTGAAAAACGCGTCGATTTTGCGGTTGTCGCCCGATTTGAAGGTTTTGTAATAACGCCCGAACGCTTTCAGGTCGGACGCGACGACGAGCCAACGTTTTTGGTAAACGGCGGCGTCGAATCCGCGACTCGCGACGGCGAGTTTTACGGTCGTCGTCAGTTGGTCGCGTTGGGCGTCGCTCAACGTTTCGACCGGAATTAGGAGCGCGGCGCCTTCGCCCTTCGTCGATTGCAGGACGAAGAACGCTTCGCCGGGGAGCGTCGTTTTGCGGGCTTCGGCGAGCGCGGTTTTGCCGTCTTCGGCGAACGCGGCGAACGTTTTGTCGAGTTCGGCGCCGATCTTTTGAACCGAAGCGGCGTCGTAACCAAAATCTTTTAGCGCGGTCGCGACGATTCCGTCGAGCGTTTCGGCGAACCGGGCGACGTCGATATTGTCGAAGTCGACGCGAACGACGACGAGCGTGTCCTTATTAATAAAGGGGGAAATCGACGCGGTCGCGGCGTCGGCGGCGAAGGCGGTCGTTCCGAGAGCGAGCGAGAGAAGGGCGGCGACGACGGCGACGCTCGAACGGGCGAAAAGGCGCGCGCGTCGGCGGAGCGAGAAAAGCGGCGAAAAAATCATCGTTGTTCCTTAATCAAACGGTTGGCGAACGGTCGAGCGGCGGCGAACGCGGCTCCGACGACGGTCGAACGGAAGCG
>JAFYVO010000357.1 GCA_017549085.1 Thermoguttaceae bacterium | reverse complement strand
TCGGACGTGAAGAGGATGAGCGTGTTCTTCATCATATCGCGCTTTTCGAGTTCCGCGAGAAGTTTGCCGACGTAATCGTCGATCGTCGTCAGCATCTTTTGATATTCCGGCGTCCCCCAACCGATCCCGTGCCCGACGGAGTCCGGTTCGCTGAAGTAAACGAACGCGAAGGTCGGGTTTTTGTCGAATTGTTCGAGCGCGCCCGCGAAAACGGCCGGGTCGTCTTTGACGGAGCGGTCGTCGGCGACGGCGGTTTTATCGTACAGATAACCGATGCCGTCCCAAGAGTAAATCGAGGTCGAAACGATTTCCGGGTTCGCGTCCTTCAAGACCTTGTAAATACAGGGGAAACGACCGTTTTCGTTGACGTAAATCGGCGGAAGGTCGGGTTTCTTGCTCCCCCAAGTGCGGTAGCCGTGCATTTCGGACGGCGCGCCGGAGAGCTGCGTTTCCCAGTTGATCGCGCTCGACGACGGCAAAACGCTGCGCATATGAAGCGTCCAAGCGCCGCCGTCGCGAAGTTTAGCGAGGTTCGGGAGTTCGTCCCAGTTCATGTAGTGCGACCCGAACCCGTCCGAGCCGATCCAAATGACGCGCTCGACGCCGACCGGCGATTTTTGCGCGTCTTGAGCGAACGACGCGACCGCGCCGACGACGAGGAACAGAGCCGCAAACGTCGCGGCGACAAAACTTTTGCGCATAACGAAACCCTTTCTAGCAAGCTCGACGGCGGACGGCGAAACGGGACGCGTCGGCGCCGACGGTCGAAACGAGCGGAACGAAAAAACGGGAACGCGTTAAAACGTCGGACGGTTAACGCGTTGAAAAAACGGGAGTTGCGTCGTTCGACGGTTGCGAGGGCGCGTCTCCTCGACGTTTATTATAACGCGGCGGCGGACGGATTGCAAGAAAATAAAGGAGAAAAAAGAAAAAAAGGCGGAAATCGCGGGCCAAACGGGCTACAAAAGCGGGAATGCGCGAAATATAACGCCTCGGCGCTTGGCGAACGAAGCCGGAAAGCGGAGAATTGGGAAAAAACAGCGAACGCGTCCTTTTTTTGTTGACTTCGTGCGGCGGCTCGGATAAAATAAACCTCGACGTCGGAAACGGCGCGTCGAACCAACGTTAAGATTAAGGCTGATAACGGGAGGACCGAAATGACTTCGCAAGAGAAAAAAAACGCAAACGCACGCGACGGGAAACGGGCGAGCGCGCTAAGAATCGCCGCCGCGACCCTTTGCTTAGGCGCGGCGGCGGTCGTCGCGACGCGGCAAGCGACGTTTTACATCGAGTCGCAAATTGCGGGCGGCGTCGCGAGGGCGGACGCGTCGGCAAAAATACCGAACCGGACGGCGGAGGAAATACGGAAGACGCGGCGGTTGGCGGCGGAGTTTCGCAACGCGATGGAGCGGAATAATTTGCCGCAAGCGATTGCGGTTGGTCAGGTTATCGTCGCCGATTATCCGAGCGAACCGGAGTTGGAGCAAGCGCGACGCGGGTACGTCGAGGCGTTGATTTTGACCGGCGCTTGGGACGAAGCGGAGCGAGCGGGGCGCGACTTTTACGCCGGTTGTTTCAAGGGCGACGCGGCGAAAGCGGAGAAAACTTGGCTCGAATCGCAGGAGCGAATCGCCGTTTTATACGGGCAAGGGCGACGCCGCGAAGCGTTCGAGGCCGCCTGTTCGCGCTTGAAAAAGGTCGGAATCGTCGCGACGGAGGAAGGACGGCTCAACTTAGCGGAGCGTTTGGCCGTCGCCTGCGCTCGACCGCGCAACCGTTGGACGCCGGCGACGGCGCGAGCGAGGGAATGGGACGACCTCGACGCGGCGACGGAGTTTGTCGCGTTTCTCGAAACAACGTTCGACGAACTCGGAAAACCGGAAACGAGCGCGGCGGAAGTCTTTATTTTTCAAAGGTCTTTGAAGCGTTTGCGAGAGCGAATCGAAGCGCGGGAAGAAGCGACGCGACGTCGCGCCGAAGCCGCCGCCGAGCGACAAGAAGTCGTTCGCAAGCGTTCCGAGCGAATCGTTATCGAGCCCGAGATCGCCGGGCGTTACTTCGGTTTGACCTTTTCCGGAGCGCCGACGCTGGGGAGCCAAGGTCGCTTTAACGCGTTAAGTCAAGGGCGTTACGACGAGACGATCGGAGAAATCGTCGACAAAATCGAAGGCGCGACATTTTGGCGCGACGAGTACGAGCGTCCGAAAAACGGCGTTTATACCGGCGCGAACCGCTTTCCCTTCGAGAAGGCCGAGGAGTTCAAAAACGACGTCGCGTCGTTGGCGATCGCTTGCGAATTGTCGGGGCGTTTCGACCGCGCGGAAGCCTATTATCGGATTGCGCTAACTAACTCGGAAGAAAAGAGATGGACGAGTTTTCGACTTGAATACGCCCGGGGGAACGACCAATATGCGGCGCGACGCGTTGTCGACCTTTGGGAGAGCGGCGGATTTTCGGTTTCATACGACGCGTTGGAGCGCTTGGTCGAACGGGCGAAGGCGCAAAACGTCGTCGAGCCGGGAGGGCCGGTTTACGTCGACGAGTCGCGAGAATACGACGAAGATTGGCGGAAATGCGACCGTTTGAAGACTTACGCGGCGCTCGTTGTTTGTCCGGAACTCTTTTTCGCGGTCAAGAGCGAGACGAAAGAGGAGGCGGGCGCGAGGTTGCGCGAATTGCGGCGCGAGAAATTCGCCGAATTTTTGGCTTTTTTTGAGGCGACGGCGGAGAAATTTCCGGCGCAAAGCGAGATAAAGCCGGGCGAAACGCTCGACGCAAACCCTATGACGAAGGAAAGAATCGAGCCGACGCTCCGTTATTTCCGCAAGTTGGCGGAACTGCCTTAAACGTTGGGAAGCGCGAAAACGGCGCCGCGTCGTTTTAGAAACGTTAATCGACGTCGTTTAAAATTTTTAAGCGAATTAATGAAAACGCGTTAACGATTGAAGACGAGAAGACGACTCGGTGTAATAAAATTTGTAAGAAAACCGTTTTTTCGATGAAAACGCTACTTGACGTCGCCGACGC
>JAFYVO010000356.1 GCA_017549085.1 Thermoguttaceae bacterium | reverse complement strand
GTCCCGGCTTTTTTCTCGACGGCGACGAGTTGGCCCGGCTCGCGGTAGGCGAAGGAGTGCGAAACGCCTTCGAAGTACGAGCCGTCCGGCGCTTGGCCCGCGAACTTCCAAGCGTAAGCGTTGCGTCCGTTGATTTCGACGTTTCCGTTGTCGCAGGCGACGAGCGTCGCGAGCGCGAACGGCTCCCAAGTCGCGCCGCGGTCGAGAAGGGCGGTTCCGACGCGGGTCGTTCCGAAGAAGGCGACGACGAAAATCATCGAGAAGCAAAGCCAAATCCAACCGAAAGTCGAGGTCGAGGAGGCGCCGAAGAGAAGGACGAGCTTCGCCGTCGTCGAGACGTCGCGCGGAACCGGGGGTAACTCCGCAAGTTTCGGGTTTTCCGGAAGGGACGCGAGGTCGATTTCCGGCTCGTCCTCGGCGAGAACGTATCGGCGCCCGTCGACGACGACAAAGGGGCGGCCCTGCGCGTCAAATTGGCGTTCGGCGGAGGTTAGCGGCTCGTTCGGGTCGATTTGCGGGACGTTCAGCGGGGACTCGATCGCGTCGGGGCGTTCGGCGGGCATTGCGGTTCCTTTCGGATTGGCGTTATTAATATAAGGGGGAACGGCGGCGTTGAGCGGCGACGTTCCGGGAAATTTTTCGGCGAAGCGACGGCAAGCGCCGAGTTTTGCGCATTATACCCGATTCGCGCGGCGTTTTCAACGCTTTTTTCGGTTCTTTTGGCGGCGTCGGCGGAAAAAACGGCGCTCGTTCGAAGAATCGGCGGAAGAAAACGCGCCCCTAATTGACAAAAAATCGCGTCGAGGTAAAATAGAAACGTTAAATTTTGCGCGGCGCTTTGCGGCCCGACCTAACGCGGACGGCCCGGCGCGCGGCGAGTTTTGATTATTGAGAAAACGTCGCGATAATCTTTGTTTTCAAAGAGTCGCGATTTACCGAGGTTTTGCGCTCGACGGCCCCTTGAGGCGGCGAGTCGGGCGGGCGAGGGAAGAGATGAAACACACCGATATTTTCGACGTTTTGAACGACGCGTCCTTGGTGAACGCGACGACGACCGTTTGCGGTTGGGCGCGCACGTCGCGGGATTCGAAAACGATGGCGTTCGTCGAACTCAACGACGGGACGACGCTGAAGCACCTGCAAATCGTTATCGGCAAAGAGAAAATCGCGAATCCGGCGCCGTTCTTGAAACTCGGCTCCGCGCTCCGCGTCGTCGGTCAAATCGTTCCGTCGCGCAACGGCTCGGTCGAGATGAACGCCGAGTCGATCGAGCTGATCGGCGAATGCCCGTCCGAGTATCCGCTTCAAAAGAAACGACATACGCTCGAATATTTGCGGACGATTCCGCACTTGCGTCTGCGCGCGAACACCTTTAACGCCGTTTTCCGCGTCCGTTCCGTTCTGTCGGCGGCAATTCACGAGTTCTTCCAAGGCCGCCGCTACGTTTACGTCCACACGCCGATCGTTACCGCGAGCGACTGCGAAGGCGCCGGCGAAATGTTCCGCGTTACGACCCGCCCCTGGAACGCCGAAGCGAAGAGCGAAGAAGAATATTACGCCGACGACTTCTTCGGGCAAAAAGCCGGGCTGAGCGTTTCCGGTCAGCTCGAAGGGGAAGTCGCCGCGATGGCGTTCGGGAAGATTTACACCTTCGGGCCGAGCTTCCGCGCCGAATGCAGCAACACGCCGCGCCACGTCGCCGAGTTCTGGCACGTCGAGCCGGAAATCGCGTTCGCCGAACTCCCGGACGTTATCGAAGTCGTCGAATCGTCGATTAAATACGTCGTGAAGGCGGTTATCGAACGCTGTCCGAACGAGTTGGCGTTCTTCGACAAGAACTTCGAAAACGGCTTGATCGACAAGCTCAACCGTTTGGTTTCGGAAGACTTCGGCGTCGTTACGTACACCGAGGCGATCGAAATCTTGAAGAAAGCGGACGTTAAGTTCGAGTTCCCGGTCGAGTGGGGCGGCGACTTGGCGACCGAACACGAGAAATATCTCGCCGAAGTCGCGTTCGGCAAGCCGGTCTTCGTCACCGACTACCCGAAGGAAATCAAGTCGTTCTATATGAAGCAAAATCCGGACGGCAAAACGGTCGCCGCGACCGACTTGCTCGCGCCGGGCGTCGGCGAAATCATCGGCGGGAGCGAACGCGAAGCCGACTTGGGCAAACTCCTCCAAGCGATGCAAGATCGCGGGATGTCGACCGCCGAATACGAAAATTACATCGACCTGCGCCGCTTCGGTTCGACGCCGCACGGCGGTTTCGGGCTCGGTCTCGAACGCTTGGTGATGTACGTTACCGGGATCGAAAATATTCGCGACGTTATTCTTTACCCGCGCGTCGTCAATAAGGTTTATTGATTCGTTGGACGGCGAATCGTTGTAAGTCGCTTGGAATAAGCGGTTGCGGCGAGGGACGGCTGTTTTTTGACGGCGTTCGGCGCGATAGGGCGTCGGGCGCCGTTTTTCTTATTGAATTTTTGAAAACGGTTCGGAATTTTATTGGCGGCGACGGCGCGACGCTTAGAATTTGGGCGGTTTTTAACGGTTTTTTCGATTGCGAAAAAGGCGTTATTTTTTGACGTTTTTTCTTGAAATTTCGCGAAAAAAGTTTTATAATAGCGAGGGTAGGGCGCGAAAGCGGCGCGTTAGATAAATGTTGCGAATACCTTAAAAGAAAGTTTAAGGCGTAAACGGCGATGAAAACGGACGTTGAAGCGAAAAAACAAGCGGGCGCAAGACGGCGCGCGGCGGTTCGTCGGGGATTTTTAGGGGCCCTCTTCCTTGCGGCGTTGGCTTTGGGGGCGAACGTTTGGCGGAGCGAAACGACGTCGCGCGTTTCAACGATCGATATTTCGGCGTTGGAGGCTCCGGCGTCGACGGCGGGCGTCGTCGAAACCCTCTCGACGGTTAACGTTGAGGGGGACGGCGGTTCCGGCGTCGCGCTGACGCGAGCGGAAGCGAAGGCGGAACGGATTAAGCGACGCGTTGTCGCGAACGCGGAATGGTTGGGGCGCAAAATTCAAACGGAGCGGGCTCCCCTTGCGTCGGAGTTGGCGCGACGTTGGCCGCGTTTCTTTGCGGGCTCGTTGCGACCGACGGCGCTGTTGGAGGCGTTTCTTTATTGCGTTATTGTCGCGATAATATCGGCGTTTTTGAATTTGGCGTCGCGGATTTTGCGGGGCGCGTCTCCGGCGTATTTGCTGAAAACGCGATTTTACGAGATTCCGGAAATTCGGGTTCCGCTGCGCGTTTTCCGGCTCTTTTGTTGGGCGTTCGTCGGCGCTTGGGCGTTTTTGACGTTCCGCTTCGTCGCCGGTTTTTGTCGCGACGGCGGGACGGCCGCGGCGGGCGCGTTCGCTCTTTTCGCGATCGTCGC
>JAFYVO010000355.1 GCA_017549085.1 Thermoguttaceae bacterium | reverse complement strand
CGCGCGGTAGCGCGGGCCCGGAGCGCCCGGCGGCGCCGATTATTCGGCCGGGACTTCCGGCGTTTCGGCTTCGAGCGCTTCGGTCGCGACCGGCGCTTCGCCCTCGACCGCTTCGACGGCGACGGCTTCCGCTTTGTCGGCGGCTTGCGCTTTCATCAGGTTCCCGTAACCGACGACGATGGTCGAGTAGAGGAGCGTGAAGATCGCGAAGCCGAGAATGAACTTCGTGAAGCGGCTCGTCCCCTTCCATTCGCGCAGAGCGAGACCCCAGATGGAGCTGAAGATGATGATCGACGCCATATGCAGCGTCCAGCTGGAGAATTGGAATTCGCCCATCTTCGTTTCGCCCATCGAGTAGAAGAAGAATTGCATGTACCAGGTGAGCCCGGCCAGCCCGGCGAAGAAGTAGTTCCACGGCATATTGACGCGGTGCGTTTCCGGTTCGCCTTCTTTACCGGCGTTCGGGTTCTTCACTTCCGGTTTGAAGAATTGGTACGCCGTCTTGTTTTTCGCGAGGAGAATACCGCACCAAATAGCGTTCGAGGTCAACCCGCCGAGGAGAACGACGCAAAGTTTCGGCAGACCGACCCAAAGGTCGCCGGTGCCGTGCGCTTTCGAGATGACGGCCAGCGGTTCGGCGGCTTGGAGACCGTACGCCATACACGCGCTGAAAACGCCGGAAATCGTCGCGACGATTAAGCCTTTGACGAAGTTAAACTCTTGAATCGACGCTTTTTTCGCTTCGGCGTCCATTTCGCGTTCCTTCGACGTCCCGGCGATCGCGGCCAAGATAACGCCGATCATGCAGACGCCGAGACCGAGCATCGTAACGACGAACGCCGGGTCGGTCTTCATCGACTCGACGAACGTGCCGCTTACGATCGGCGGCATAATCGTCCCTAAGACGGTGCAGTAACCGAGCGCGATCGCCATCCCGAGCGACATCCCGAGGTAGCGCATCGTCAGACCGAACGTCAAGCCGCCGATTCCCCAAAGAGCGCCGAAGAGGTACGCGAGCCCCATCGCTTGCGGCGCGGTCGAAAACGCTTCGGCGAGGGACGGGAAAAGGCCCTTCGTCAAGCAAAGGGCGAGAATCCAAGGCGCGATCAACCAAGAAACAATCCCGCCGGCGAGCCAGTAAACTTCCCAGCTCCAACGTTTAACCGCTTTGTACGGCACGTAGAACGACCCGGACGCGAGCCCGCCCAGCCAGTGATAAATAACTCCGACAAATACGCTCGGCATACGATTTCCTTTCCGAAAAACGGATTTTGAACGAAAAAAGGCGGGCGCGAACAAAGCGTCGACCCGGCAAGCGCGTCGTTTTTAACGGTTGCGCGCGCTTTTCCCAAATTGTACCCGAAATCGCGTCGCGGCGCAAGCGTCGGAGTGTTTTTGTCGAAAATTTGCCGGAAATTTTTTTCGCCGTCCGACGCGGTTTGGGAATGTTGAGCGAAGTTGGGAAAACGGCGCGGAATTTGCCGACGAAGTCGGGCGCGCCGTTTTCGCGTTGCTCGTCCTTATTATTCGCCATTATTAATATATAAGGGAAAATAATCGTTTTTCGGCGCGGTCAGTCGGTCAGGTAGTCGAGCGTGATCGGCGAGAGGTCTTCGCTGAACGCCGGCGCTTTCGGGTTGAGGAGCGTTCCTAAGCTCGGGTCGTTCGGGTCGAGGTAGGCGTTCGGGTCGATCGGCGCGTTCCAAAGGCGGCGAATCGTCCGGACGACGCGGGCGGCGGTCGCGTCGGCGCTTCGGAGGTCGCGCTCCGTCCAAGGCCCGCCGAACGCTTGCGTTTTCGCGCCCTTAGTGAGAACGACGTACCCCAACGCGACTTTCGTTTTGTCAAGGTCTTCCCGCGAGCGCGCGCCGTCGTAATATTCGAACAAAATTTCCCGGAAAAATCGCCGGTAAAGCGGGAGTTGCAGGTCGACCCAATCGAACGTCGGGCCGGTTTCCTCGTCGAGCGCGGCGCTTGGCGGCGTTTGCGTCGATTGCGGAGAAAGGGCGCTTTGCGGGATTGGGGAGAAATGGGAAGAGTCGGCGCTTTGCGTTGTTTCCGGAACGTTCGGCGCGGGGGTAATCCCGAACTTTTCGAGCGTTCGAAGGGGCGCCGAAAGACGCGGCTTCGCGCGGCGGCGGTGCTTGTCGTCGGCGACGTTTCCGAGCCGCGTCGTGAAGAGCGCGGTTTGCGTTTCGTCGTCGAAAACGTCCGGCGCGAACTCCGAATTCGGCTCTTTCGACGGGCGCCCTTCTTTCGCCGTATCGAACGTTTTATAGTCGAAAACGAACCAACGGTTGGCTTTCGGGTCGTAATCGATTCGGTCGAGTCGGCCGAAAATCTCGACCGGGCGTCCTCCGCCGACGTCGAACGTAATCGAACCGGAACGCGGCGACGCTTCGACGAACTTGATTTGGCGTCCGGAGCGTCGCCAAAGCGCCTGCCAACGGGCGAACGCGTCGAGGCGGGAGCGAATTTGCTCGATCTGCACTCGAACGAACGGCGACGAAAGTTCGTTAAAATAACGGCTTGCGACGAGATCGAGCCGTTCGCTCAACCAAGCGGCGATCGCGGCGGCGTCGGTCGATTCCCGAATTTCCGGAGCGTTTCCGAAGTCGCGAAGGGCGTCGTGCGCGAGCGTTCCGAAAGCGGCGGCGTTCATTTCGGCGGTCGTTTCCGGCGCCGCGGCGCGGAGGTTCAAGGCGCGGCGGAGGAAGTAGCGGTACGGGCAAGCCAAAAAGTCGCGAAACTCCGTTACTTTCATCTTGCTCGGGGCCGGGCCGGAGGTTCGGAGAACCGGGACGGCGAACCCGACCGAGCGCGGCGTCGGCGAAGTCGGCCCGACGGCGAGACGCGTTTCGGCGTTTTCGAGCGCCGTCGTTTGAACCGGCGTTTCGGCGTTTTCAAGGTCGGCGTCGAGCGGCGCTTTCGGGAAGGGGCGCCCGAGTTGACGCGCTTCGAGTTCGGCGAGGTCGTTCGAACCGCTCCCGGCGAAGAAGCGGCAAATGCGCGGCGGGACGTTTTCCGGCGTCGTCGCGAACGCGAACCGACTCGGCGTTTTCGGGTCGTTTTGGAGAGATCGGCGTCCAAGAACGACGAAGAAATTCCGCTTCGACGCGGCGAGCGCCGACGTAAGGCAAGCGTCGCGAGCGAACCGGCGGCGCGCGTCTTCGAGCCCGAGTTCGCGGCGCGTTTCGTTCGGAAGGAAAAGGTCGCTCGACTTCGAGGACGGAACGACGCCTTCGTTAAAGCCGGTCAAAATAAGGTTCGGCGCGTCGTCGAACGCGAGGTCGAGCCAACCTTGCAACTCGACGACGTCGGCGCCGGGGAAGGGCGGACTCGTCGTTTTCGCGAGTTCCTTCAAGATCGTTCGAATCGCGTCGGCGCCGGTCGCGTCGGCGGTCAACTCTTGCGGAATCGCTTCGAACTTGTCGAATTCTTGGTTGATCGCGGCGAAGAACGCGTCGACTTGCGCCGCCGCTTCGGACGCGCGGG
Organism: Thermoguttaceae bacterium; assembly: GCA_017549085.1. GTDB lineage: Bacteria > Planctomycetota > Planctomycetia > Pirellulales > Thermoguttaceae > RUG369. The sequence goes on along the minus strand of JAFYVO010000355.1, from coordinate 1,028 downwards.
CGCCCGGCTCCGGTTCCGGGTAAATTTTGCAAAGGAAGTTCGAGAGGATCGGCGCCCATTCGGCGATCGGCAGGCGGCGCTGGTTCGTTCGCCAACGGAACGTCTCGGCGAAATCGTCCTTGGCAAACGCGAGCGGGCCGGAGAAAACGTCGTCCGTTTCGTCGGTTTTAAAGTCGGCGACGTCGAGTTTTAGCGCGTCGAGTTCGCCCGTTTGAGCGTCGACGGTGGAACGCTTGAACGTCGGCTCGGCGGCGAGTTTTTCGCGTTGGAGCGGGGGCGCGTCGGGATCGCAAAACGGTTCGAGCGCTCGTTCGATTAGGAGCGCGACTTTGCGCAAGAGTCGAAATTCGGCGTTTTGGCGCGGCGCGTCTTCGTTTTTGTACTCGAACCAACGCCCGTCGACGCGAGTCGGCAGGAAGGTCGCGCGGTAACGGTCGAACTCGGAGAGCCAATCGCCGGGAACGAAGGGGGGTTCGGGCGCGTCGGGATCGGCGTTTTCGACGGCGGCGTCGGGAGCGGCGTCGTCGACGATTTCCGCGTCCTCGTCGAACGGGGCGTCGTCGCCGAAATCGGGGGGGAGTTCGTCGTCGAACCAAACGCCGTCCTCCGCTTCGTCGAGCGCGGAACCGGGCGCGACCGCCGCCGACTCTTCCGCTTCCTCCGCGTTCGAGCGACCGTCGTCGAGCGAAACGAAGCGCCAGTTGCGAATCAAATACTCTTCGACGTCGGAGCGTCGCGCCAACTCTTCGAGCGCCGAGAACGAGCGCGTTTCGAGGTAGTCGGCGACGTTGCGCAAAAGTTGGAAAACGCGGTTTTGCGTCGTCGGCGAACCTTGCGCGCGAATCGTTTCGTACCCGACGTCGCGGAGGGAGCGTTCGAGGAACGGAACGACTTCCGGGTCCGGAACGCCGATCGTCAGCGAGTCGGCCGGGATAGGCTCGTACCGCCAATCGCCGTCGTCGACCGGAACTTTCGAGAGTTCGCGAACGAGGAGCGCGGCGGCTTTCCCTTGCTCGACCGGGCCGTCG
>JAFYVO010000354.1 GCA_017549085.1 Thermoguttaceae bacterium | reverse complement strand
TTCATTGCGCCTTGCGTTTGTTTCGGAAGGGTTCGCATTCGAGCCTATCAACTCCCCTATCCCTTGTCAACGCGAACTTTCCGACGCGTCCTCCGTCTTTTTTGACGACAAGACGCCGCACTTTTCCCCTAATCCAACGAACGGAGACGCGCAATGCTAAAACCGTCGCGCCTAACTTCCGATAAATCAACGCGTTACAATCTCCCGCCGTCCGTCGTCAAGACGACGCGACGCGCCGTTGCGTTTGGTTCCCTTTTCCTCCTTTTCTCCGACGCCGCGTTCTCCGCCGACGCCGCCAACGTCTCGCGCCAACCCGCCGTTCTGAATTCGCCGTCGACCTCGACGACGCAACTAACGTTAAACGGTCGGTTAGCGCGTCCCGAACAATCGACGCAAACGCCTGCTTCCGAACTTGCGCAACTTGAATTCCGTTTTCAAGAGGCGCAAAAAATCGGTTCCGAACGTCTTGCGGAACTAGCGCCGCAAATCGTCGAACTTCTTGACGCGGCGCGACTTTTTGCAACGCAAGCGGAAACCGTCGCGGACGCCCAATTAGCCGAACGCGCCCGAACGCTCGTTTCGCAACTTGTTGAATTTCAACGCTTTATTAGCGCAACGTCCGTTTTTTTTCATCGGCTTGCCAAACTTGACGCCGCGTCGCTTAATGAAAAAGAAACGCGAGATTTTTTCGCCTCGTTCTTGTTACAACGCGACTTTTCCAACTCCGCAACTCCTTATTACAGCAAAGTTTCCAGTTCCTCAAACTCTCCGAATGCAACTTTTGCCGCTTACCGCGCCGAGTTTAACCGAGTCGCCGCGTCGTTTGACGCGTTGCAAACGCTTGAACGTTGGAACGCCTTCGTCGAAACGAACGGCTCGGGGCTCGAGCGCTTTTACGTCGCACCCAACGACGCGGAAAACGCGCTTTCCTTCATATCGCAAGTCAGTCAACGTCAAGGACTTCCAACCGAATTCAAAATTCTCGAACGACGCGCGGCGGAATGGCGCTTTACCTCGCTAAATCGCGTCGCAATTCAGCGAAAAATCATTCTCGCGTTGGAATCGGAGTTAACCGCGAAATATTGGACTTTTGCGGCCGCCCCCGACCAAATTTACTATTTGCCGCAACCGCCGCGTTCCGGACGCAACGTTTGCTTTGCCGACGCCCAGGGCGCGCGTTCTTACGTCGATATTCCGGCAAACGCTCCCGAAACCGCGTCGACCGACTCGACGCAACGTCTTTTTTTACAGTCGCTTGCAAACGAAGCGCGTTCGATACCGGAAACCTTGCGCGCCGACGACCCCGCCCGTTGGTACGCCGCGTGGAGCGCCGTTTTATTACGTTTGCAAACGACCGAAGAACTCGACCCTCTTGTCAAGTTTCGCCTACTACAAAGCGTCGCCCAAACGCTTTCGGACGGCGATTACTACTTTGCGCAACGTTTGGCGCCAACGTTGCGAATGTTGAACGTCCCGCGCCTTTCCTCCATCGACGCGCTCGACGTTTTTCAGTCGGAAAGCGTTTCGTTACAAGAGCTTCGCAGCTTAGCGCGTTCCCGAATCGCTTTTTTACCCGCCGATCGTTTAACGGTCGACAAAACGACCGAAGAACTCGACGCGCAAACGGAGCGCTTTACCTTTGTTTATCGTCGCGTCGGTTGGCTCGACCGCGATTTTTCCGGCGCTTGGCGTTGCCGTCGTCCTGAAAACGCGCCGCTTCCGGTCGGCGACCTTTACGTTTTACTTGTCGACGTTAACGACGCAACCGGCGATAAACCAACGACTTCCAACGTTGATTTACACAACGACGCGCAACGGTTGGAACAAACGCCGCGCTTGCGTTGGTTGAAAATCGGTTCCTCGGACGGTCGCCAGACGACGCTCAAATTTGCGACGTCCAACGTCTGCCGCGGTTCGATCGTTCTCTGCCGTTCCCGAGTCGGCGCGGCGGAACCGGTCGCCGAAATAGGAGAACTTGAACGTCTTCTTCGACGTTAACCGTTTAAATCCAACGCTTAAAAAACGCGACGCGCGACAAACCGTCGTTTTTATCTATTTTTGCCCCTGGTTTTATGCCAAGAATTAAGAAGACCAACCGCGCCGAAGAGGCGTTTCATTTTGATCGCGCTCGCCCACTCGACGCGCTTCGGCGACGTCTTGTCGAATTTTCGGAACCTGAGTATCGAACGTTTGTTACGAAGCTTTTGCCGGGAATCGACAATATTCTTGGCGTTCGCGTTCCAACGTTGCGCTCGCTTGGCCGAAAAATTGCGCAAGATTGCGGCGCCGATTTTTTAAACGCCGTCTTCGACGTTCCGTCGCTCGAACGCGACGCCGCGCCGTTCCAAGACATTACCCCGTCTCTTTTCAAAAGTTACGAAGAACGCCTTGTCGTCGGTTTTATCGTCGCGGAAACCTCGCTTGACTTCGCCCAACGTCTTAACGCGCTCGCCGATTTTGTCCCTTACCTTGATTCTTGGGCGGTTTGCGACTCTTTTTCCGCTTCGCTTCGCATTCCTAACGCTTGTCGTTCCGAATTTTGGAATTTTCTCGACAGTTGCGCTAAGTCGTCGCGTCCGTTCGAAGTTCGTTTCGCCGTCGTTGCGACGCTAAACCATTTTCTCGAAAGAAGTTACATCGACGTCGTTTTTGAAAGAGCAAACCGAATCGCCGCGCGCCGCCTCGGCGAGTATTACGTCGATATGTCGCTCGCTTGGCTCGTCGCCGAAGCGTTTATCCGGTTCCCCGACGCAACGCTTAAACTCTTAGAACGCAACGACTTCGACGACTTTACATTCAACAAGTCGTTGCAAAAAATCGTCGAATCGCGGCGCGTCGACGAGGCAACGAAAGCGGAAATTCGTCGCCTCAAACGCCCGCGACGCGTTCGACGTTCCGACGCTTAGCCGTCGATTTCAACCGGAACAAAATTCCACTCGTAATTCATTGCCGCGTCGATCTTTAACATTCGGAATCCGAACGGTCGTTTATCGAAATTACGCGACGTCGTTTCGCCGTTGAGAATCGGAACGCCGCGGTATTCTCGTTCGAGCGTCGTATGCGTATGTCCCGCAAGATAGAACTTTACGCCGTTATCGACACAGAAATCGAGATAGGAGCGCCGCTCGGCGGTCGGGAAGTTGAAATATTCGTCCTTTTCGTCGAGCGACTTCACAAACGGCGGCACGTGCGTCGCGACAATAACAGGCGTTTTCGTCGACGCCGCGTCGCGAAGTTCCGCTTCGAACCAAGCGTTGTGTTCGTCGCGAAGCGCCGTTTCGTCGGTCGGTCGGCAGAATTGCGAATTCGCCGCGACAATCTTCCAACCGTTGATATTTAACGACTTATTGTCGTCGCCAAAAATCGCGCAATAAGCGTCGAGCGCGGCTTTTTTAACCGGGTCGGGGACGTCGTGATTCCCGGGCGCTATCAAAAACGGAACCTCGATCTTCTTCAAAAGTCGCGGCCAATCGCGCGGAGCGTCGGCGACCAAATGCGTCATATCGCCTGCGAAAACGGCGACGTCGGGCCGCGCCGCGTTCAAGAGTTCGATTTCTTGTTCCAACCGTTGCAAGTCTTGCCGATACGCCGCTTCCGCGTTTTCCGCAATTCCAAACCCGAGTTGCGGGTCGCAACAATGCGCGATCGTCAGCGTCGGCTTCGTCCCGTCGACAAGCGACGCGACTTTTTTCGGAACCCCAACGTTTTCAACGGTTTCAGCGGCGGTTAGAAGCGTTTCGCCGGTCAGAGCCGCCGCGCCGAAAGCGCCAAGCGCGCCCAAAAATTCACGTCGTTCAAGCGAACGTTTCATCGTTTCCCTTCCTTTTCGTTATTTTGGCGTTGAAGGCGACGCAACGCCAAACGTTCGACGCCGCCTTTTCACGCAACTTGCAATCAGCCGTTTTACAACGTTTGCAGCGTCAAAATCGCAAACGTCTTACACGACGTCATTCAACCGTTTTCGCTTGCTCGAAGCGCGCCGCGGCGTTGAGGAAGTGGGTCGTAATCCAGAAAACGGTCCAACTTTCGGAGTAACCGCCGCGAAGTTTCAGGACGTCCGACATATCGCCCTGTTGCGCGAAGTTCGTATGTTGGAGTTGCTCGCCTTGGCTGCCAAACGCGTCGATCAGTTGGCCGCAACTGCGGAACATCGGCTCGGCGACGCGCTCGTAACTCGTTTTACCTAAAAGAGTTCCGAGTCGTTTAATTTCCGGCGCGAAGAGGACGCCGTACACGTCGATATGTTGGTTTTGCGCCGACACGACCGTCCAGCCGCGCGTTTTGAATTGGAAGTCGCTCATTCGACCGGGCGGAAGCGGCACGTCCCAAACCATTAAATAACTGATACATACGTCGGCGGCGTGTTCGGCCCACGCGAGATATTTTTCTTCGCCCAACACGTCGTACATCGTCAAAAAGCCTTGGAACGCGGCCCAAGCGCCCTCTTTGTCTTCGCACTTCGCGTCGAGCGTTCCGCCCCAATACGGTTCGCGCATCGAAAGGTGGCGGTCGGCGAACGTCGCGGCGGCCTTTTCGGCGGCTTGTTTGTAAACCTCGTCGCCAAAGAGTTTATACGACAGAATCAACGGCGCGACGTAAAAACCTTCGGCGGTCGAACGCGGTTTCCAATCGTCTTTCAGGACGCGATTCGCCGCGGAGAGCGCCGCCGCTTTCAGGAACGTTTCCCAGCGCGACGTATCGTAAATTTTGTTTTCGCGCGCCGACTCGATCGCCTTCGCGAAGTTGTACATACATTGGCCCATCGAAACCGGGTCGCTGACGTTGCGCCACGTCGCGTTCGACGGCTCAAATTCAACGGAGAAACCGGCTTCGGTTACCGGCGACGTCGAGAGGAAGTCGAGCGAGCGTTGCACGACGTCGCGAATCCAAGCGCGGTTCGCGTCGCGTTCCTCTTCCGGGTAAAGCGCGACCAAAACGTCTTCAAGTTCTTGAAACGCAAAGCCTAAGGAGTCGGCTTGACCGCACCAACCGGTTACGATGCGCGGCTTCATAAAGTCCGGGTACATATTGAAACCGGCGAACTTTTTACCGTCGACTTCGCCCTCGAACCAGCGCGACTTCGCGAACTCGAACTTGCTCTTCAAGATAAACTCGTTCGTCGGAAGGTCTTCGCAATAAAAGGGTTGGAACAACTCGATCGCTTTTTCGACCGGCTTTTGGAACGCCGTTCCTTCGCGCTCGATCGCCCAAACGTCGAGGTAAAACGTCTTTTCGATCGTCGTTTTCGGGATGACGCGCAGGGTCGCCTTCGGGTATTCCATCGGACGGGCTTGGAGCGCTTTCGCGACGGAGTTTTGACCGTTGTAACCGATAAACCCGCTGTACAAAACGAGTTCCGACACGTCTTCCGCCGTCGCGCGAACGCCCGCCGACCACCATTGGTCTTGCACGGAGCCGCGGAGCGCCGGGGTCGGACGGGTGTAAAGCGCGACGCCGGTCTTCGCCGGGGCGTTTTCAAGGCAGACGAACGGTTCCGGGAAACGGTGTTCTTCGAAAATCGCGAATTCGCCGGGGTTTGCGAAGTACCGCGCGACGCCGTTCGGGGTGTTTTTCGCGCCGGACGGGTTCCCGTAATAGACGATTCCCGGGAGGAACGCCGGGAGCCGCTCGCCGAGCGCTTCGAAGCGAACGGAAAGGGTCGCGTCGTTCCAGTCTTTCTCACCGACGTAATCGAAGCGACGAACGCACTTTAGGAGACCGTTTTCGAGCGAGTAAACGTCGCGGACGGAGAGCTTGCCGCCGTCGAGTTCGAGTTCGCCGGTCAGAATCGTCGCGTCGCCGAACGTTCGCAACTCCTTGGCTTGTATATGTTTCCAACCGGATGGCGCGCCGTTTTCCCAAGCGGTCGCGACGGACCAAAGCCCCTCCGCCGGGGAACGAAGCGCGACGTCGCCCGCCGCGTTCTTCAAGCAAATCGAGTAAACGCCGTCCTTTTCGACGACGAAATCTTTCGAATCCCAAGCGAAAACAACGCTCGAAGCGACGAACGTCGCGACGCCGCAAACCGCGACGCTTAACGACTTAACGACGCCGAGTAAAAAACCGTTTTTTTGTCTCATCAATCCGACTTTCGTTCAAAAGGGGTCGACCGCCGACGAACGCAACGAAAGCCGCGCGTCCGACGGTCGGGAACTTTCCGTCAATTATAAAGGATTCGCGCCGAAATTCCAAGCGGCAAACGCGATTTTGCAGAAAAAAACGGCAAGAAAACCGCAAAACGTCCCCAAACCGAAAGGCGTTTTTTCGCCGGAATCGCCTTCCCTCGACGACGTCTCGGCGAAAAAAGTTCCGACGCGCTTCCCATTTCGACTCCGACGACACAACGTCAAACAAGTTTAGAACCGACGCAAGCCGCGTCAATAAAAGAAATTGCGACGCTCGATAAACGCGGCGTCGCAAGAAATTCGGAGATTGCGCCGACAACGTTTCGACGGCGCGATCCGGAGCAAGCGTCGGCGCGGCGGCCAACGCAACCGTTATAAGAGCGCGACTTAACGTCCCAAGCGGCGCGTTTCGGCGGCGAGTTCGATCAGCCAAGCCTCGACGATATACGGAAGATTCGCGTTGCGGTCGATTTGCTCCAACGCGTCGAGCGTTCGTTCGGCGCAACGGATCGCCGACTCGACGTTCCAACGCCCAATTTCAAGCGCGGCGCGGAGATACGGCCCGACGACCGACGCGTCGCGAACCGGTTGCGCTCCTCGCGACGTCGCGTCGAGCGCGGCGACGAGCCCGCGATAAAATTCGAGCGCGGTCGCAAGGGTCGCCTGCAAACGTCGGCGGCGCGGCGGCGCCTCCTTCCCGGCCTCCTCGACGAACTCGTTCAAACGCGCCGCAAAGTCGACGGCGTGTAAACGCTCCTTCGCCAACTCGCGCAAAAGCTCCTGTTGGAACCCGGCGAACGGGCGGTCGAGCGCCTTTTCCGCTTCGACGAGCGAACCCCGCGAACGCCGCGCGACCGAATCGGCCTCCTCCGGCGTTTCGACGCGGCCTCGGTCGAGCAAAATTTGCGCGATCGCGTCGGTCGCAAGAGGTTGAAATCTAAAGGTTTGACAACGCGACCGAATCGTCGGGAGCTGTTTCGTCGCGCTCGTTCCGATCAAGATAATCAGCGAGTTCGCCGGCGGCTCCTCCAACGTTTTCAAGAGCGCGTTCGCCCCTTCTTGGTTGAAAAAGTCGGCGTCGTCGATCACCGCGATCTTGCGGCCCCCCATATACGCCGTTTGGTTCAGCTCGAAACAGAGCCCGGCGCGCATTCGGTTATCTTTATCGCCGACAAGGAGTTCCAGCGGCAAAAGGGAACGATCCGGCGGCTTGCAGACGTAATGGAAGTCCGGATGCGTCGGGATAAACGCGTCGTCGACGTCGCGTCGCAACTCGAATTGGCGACAGCTCTCGCACTCGCCGCAAGGTTGGAAGCGGAGAAGTTCGGCCTCGCGGTCAAACTCTTGCGAGTCGTCGGTTTGCGACGCGTCGTTCCAGCCGTCGAGGAGCGCGGCGTCCCCCCGTTTCGGGAAATGACGGCGGCAAAGGAGCGTCTTCGCCAACGCGAACGCGAACGTTCGCTTCCCGACGCCGTTCGGGCCGACGAAAAGAAAACTTCCGCCGAGCCGCTTGCGTCGGTTCGCTCGCGCAAATTGGAGCGCAATCTCGTCGCAACCGAAAATTCCTTGCCAACTCAAAGCCGATTTCCTCCGGAAAAGCCGCCGCATTGCAAAACGACGCCGCGTCGTTCCGCCCAACTTAAATAACGAAACGACGCGACTTCAACAACAAACTCAAGAACGTTCGCGCGTCCAAACGCAGACGCCGCCCGGACGGTCTTCGAGCGAAACGCCGAGTTCCTTCAAGCGGTTGCGAATCTCGTCGGCGGTCGCGAAGTCCTTGTTTTTCTTCGCGGCGCGGCGCAGGTCGATCAGGAGCGTCATCAGCGGTTCGACGAGCGAATCGTCTTGCGCCGTTTCTTCTTCGATCGGAGCGCGGAAGAGACCGAGCGTCGCGGCCATTTCCTTAAAGACTTGCGTCGCGGCCTTTAACGTCGCGCGAGCCGATTGCGTCGCGGCGTCGTTCGGAGCGCTCGTTTCGAGCTTTTCGCTTTCGACGAACTTGTTCAGCGTTCGCAGGAAGTCGAAGAAAACGCCGACGCCGCCGCCGGTGTTGAAGTCGTCGTCCATCGCGTCGAGGAACTTGGCCCGAAGCGCGCGGATTTGGTCGCCGAACTCGCCGGAAAGGGCTTCCGATTTCTCGAACGCGTCCCCTTCGGCGCGGGTCTTCGGCGCGTCGAGCGAGTAGAACGATTCGCCGCTAACCGCTTCAAAACGCTTGAAATAGCGATAAAAACCTTCGAGGCCCTTGCCGACTTCGCGCAAACGATCTTCGCTGTAATCGATCGGGCGGCGGTAGTGACTCGAGAGGAGGAAGAAACGGATGTTTTCCGGTTGGAACTTCGCCAACAGGTCGCGGAACGCCGACGCGCCCTTCGACTTGCTGATCTTCCCGGCTTCTTGCGACGCGAGGTCGCCTTCTTTCGCGCCGCCGTCTTCGGCCCCGTCCGCTTCGCGAGTTTTGCGACCGCCGACTTTGCCGACTTCGTTCGACGCTTGCATCAAACCGTTGTGCATCCAGTACTTAGCCATCGGTTTGCCGTTGCGGGCTTCGCTTTGCGCGATTTCGTTCTCGTGGTGCGGGAACTGCAGGTCGAGCCCGCCGCCGTGAACGTCGAACGTTTCGCCGAGGATCGAGCAGCTCATCGCGCTGCACTCGATGTGCCAGCCCGGGCGGCCTTTCCCCCAAGGCGAGTCCCAAGACGGTTCTTCCGGTTTCGCCGACTTCCAAAGCGCGAAGTCGAACGGCGAACGTTTCAGCGACGCCGTGCCGCCGCCGTCGCCGGTCATTTGCGCGAGCGTTCGGTTCGTCAGCTTCCCATATTCCGCGAACTTTTCGACTTCAAAGTAGACGTCGCCCCCCGACTCGTACGCGAAGCCCTTGGCGATCAGGTCGGCGGTGAAGTCGATGATTTCGCCGATGTAGTCGGTCGCTTTCGGGAAAATATCGATCGTGTCGACGCCCATCGCGGCGAGGTTCGCCTTGTAGTCGGCGGTCATTTCGTCGGCGACGGCGCTCATCGGAATCCCGCGCTTTTGCGACTCGGCGATCAGTTTGTCGTCGACGTCGGTGATGTTGACGACCCAAGTCGTCTCGAAGCCGGAATAGGTCAAATAACGTTTGATCGCGTCAAAGATGACCGGGCCGACCATATGGCCGATGTGGCTCGGTTTGTAAACGGTCGGGCCGCAGAGGTACATGCCGACCTTGCCCGGCGTCGTCGGTTGGAACTCTTCTTTCGTGCGCGTCAGCGTGTTGAAAACTCGAATCATCGTCAAAACTTTCGAGGGTTGATTATCGTTAGTCTAATCGAGCGAACCTCGCGGCGCTCCTTTACATTATCATACATCGGCGATTTAATTTTTCAAGGCGGGCGAAAAAAACGTCGAAAGGCGAAAAGCGCGAAAATTTTCCAAAAATTCCGTCTTTTCTTGCGCTCGGTCGAAAAAAAATCGACGCGGCTCCGAAAAACCGCGTCGATTTTTTCATTTTCGTCGAATTTACCCGGCGAGGCTTATTCGGCGTCGGTCGTGTAATTGATTTCGAAGGTTTGGCCCTTCTTTTCGACCGTGATCTTTTGCTCTTGCTTGAAGACGGTCAAGTCCATCGATTCGACTTGATCGGCCATCACGCCCGGGTTCAAGACCGGGTCCGGTTCGAATTGCCCGACGACTTTCGACGCGGCGGTAACGACCACTTTCTTTTCGCCGGTCGTCATTTCGCATTCGAATTTGCCGTCTTTGATTTTGCAACCGTCCGACATCCCGCCGTCGAGCGAGTCGAACTTAACGGCGCCGACGTCGATCGGTTCGCCGTCGACGGTGATCGTGCCGGAGACAGCGACCTTTTTCGGGCCTTTCGGGCCGCAACCGACCAAAACGAACGCGCAAACGCACAGGG
>JAFYVO010000353.1 GCA_017549085.1 Thermoguttaceae bacterium | reverse complement strand
GTCGGCGGCAACTCGGTCGCCGCGCGCAAATATTTCTTCGTCGGCGACGCTCCGAAAACGCCGCGTTACACGCTCCGCGACGACGGCGCGACGCTAATCGACGGCGTTCCGTTCTTCCCGATCGGCATATACGGCGTTTCCCCTTACCCGTCGAACGGTTTCGACTTAGACAAAGCCTTCGCCGACTTAAAGGACGCCGGGTTCAATTTCGCGCAATCTTATTTCGACGGTCGAACGGACGCGTTCCTCGCCGCCGCGGAAAAATACGGCTTCAAGCTTTGGGTCGGCGTCGACGGTCCGGACGAGCGGCTTCTCGACGTCGAACGTCATTCCCCGGCGATTCTCGCTTGGTACGTCGGCGACGACACGGCGATGTATTTCACTCCCGAGGAACTCCGCGACCGGAGCGATTCCCTCCGCGCCGTCGACCCGACGCGCCTTTCGACCCAAGCGGACGTCGTCGCGGCGCCGGAAGTTTCGAGTTATCTCCTTTACGCCGACGGAACGGACGCGTTTTTGCCGGAAATTTATCCGTTCCGCCGCGACGAACCGGAATGGGGCGAACGCTCCGTCGCCGCGACGCTCCGCGATATGCGAATTTGCCGCCGCGACGCCGCGCTCGCCGGGGACGGCCCGAAAGCGATTTGGCCGATTTTGCAGTCGTTCAAAGGTTGGGGCTGGACGCGTTTCCCGACGTTTCGCGAGTTGAACGCGACCAGTTTCGCCGCGCTCGCCGCCGGAGCGAACGGAATCGTTTGGTACACGTACGGCGACCAAGTCGAGCCGGAGCGGAACCTGCCGAATTACGGAAGCTGCGTCAACCCGGAAGTTTGGACAAACTTAACGACCGTCTCGAAACGAATCGCGTCCCTCCAAACGGTTCTCGTCGAGCGAACGCGCCTCGAGCTTCAACCGTCGACGACCGTTTTGAGCGGCCCCGAACTCGACCCGCTCGGCGGCCCGTCGGTCGTTTCGCTCCTGAAAGTTTCGGACGGCGCGATTACCGTTATCGCCGTCAACGCGTCCCCGGAACCGGTCGAAGTCCGCTTCGACTTCTCCACGACCGCGCCAAACGGTCGACTTTCCGCCGAACGCCTCTTTGAAGAGGGCGCGACCGCGACGCTCGACGGCGGTTTCCTCGTCGACCGCTTCGAAGGGTTCGACGTCCGCGTTTACCGCTGGACCGCCCCCGCGTCCCTTGCCGCCGAGTAAAACTTTCGCGACGGCAAAAACGCCGCGCTCGTTCGCGTTTTTCGGCTTTTTTTCCCGCGAACCGCCGCCCGTTTGCGCCGCTATTAATATATATTGACAAAATCGCCGATTTTCGCCCGTTTCGCGTCGCCGCGACGTTTCCGAACGCTCGCCTCCCGCCAAGCCGCGACGACGTTAATCTCGGTCTTTTAGAGAAATTAGCGAAACCCGTTTTAACGTCGTTTCGCCTTGAAAGCGCGTTAAGCGCCCGCGTCGGGGACGACCTCGGCGCGGTTCCGTTTCCTTAGGGACGCCCCTAAACGAGACAAAAATCAACGTTTTAACGATGAATTGGATTTTGCTCTTGTTCGCCGGTCTTCTCGAATGCGTTTGGACGGTCGGTATGAAGTATTCGCGCGGTTTTTCGGCGTTTTGGCCCTCGTTGGCGACGCTAACGGCGATGTTCGGAAGCGTTTGGCTCCTCGCGACGGCGATGAAAACGCTCCCGATGGGCGTCGCGTACCCGATTTGGACCGGAATCGGAATCGTCGGCGCGGCGGTTTTAGACGTCGTTCTTTTCGGCGCGCCGGTTTCGCTCCCGAAAACGATTTGCGTCGCGTTGATTCTCGCCGGAATCGTCGGCTTGCGCCGCTTCGGTTGACGTCCGAAGCGCAGCGAGCGCCCTATTTCGCCTATTTTGCCTAAACGGCGCGTTTTCAAGTTTTTTTTCCTCTTGGAACGGTATTCGAAGGGGCGCCGTCCTCTTGTCGCTTTTCAAAAACGGCGTATAATGGACGATAGCGTCGGGCCGTTGCAAGCCGACGCCCCGACGCCGCGCCTCGAACGCCGACTTTTGTCGCCCGAACGCGCCGGCTTACGTTTTTCACCTATTACCCCCATTTTATCTCTCCAAGGAGACCATAAATGTCCGAATACCGAGTCGAACGCGACACGATGGGCGAAGTCCGCCTTCCGCACGACGCTTACTACGGAGCGCAAACGCAACGCGCCGTCGAAAACTTCCCCGTTTCCGGTTCGCGCATCGCTCCGGAACTGATCCACGCGATCGGCCTCTTCAAATGGGCCGCCGCCAAAGCGAACGCCGAACTCGGCCGCTTGACGAAAGGTCGCGCTCCGCTCGGTGAAAAAGAACTCGAAGCGTTGTACCAAGCCGCTCGCGAAGTCGCCGACGGCAAACTCGACGCCGAATTCCCGATCGACGTTTACCAAACCGGTTCCGGCACCTCCTCGAACATGAACGCGAACGAAGTCATCTCGAACCGCGCGCTCGAACTCGCCGGTTACGACCGCTTCTCGCAAGAAAAACCGATTCACCCGAACGACCACGTCAACTGCGGTCAATCGACGAACGACTCCTTCCCGACGGCTATTCACGTCGCGGTCGCGGTCGCCATTAAAGAACGCCTCATCCCGGCGCTCGAAAAATGCCTCGCGATTCTCAAACGTCAATCCGCCGAATGGCAAGACGTTCTCAAAATCGGCCGCACCCACTTGGCCGACGCGACCCCGTTGACCCTCGGTCAAGAATTCGGCGGTTTCGCCCGTCAATTCGAACTTGCGATCGAACGCTGCCACCAAGCGATCGAACAAGTTTGCGAACTTCCGTGCGGCGGCACCGCCGTCGGCAGCGGCATCAACTGCGACCCGAAATTCGGCTCCACCGTCGCCGCGATCCTCGAAAAAGAAACCGGTATCGCCTTCCGCGAAGCCGCCGACCACTTCGAAGCGAACGCCCAACGCGACGGTCTCGTCGCCGCGCACTCGCTCCTCAAAGCGGTCGCCACGACCCTCTCGAACGTCGCGAACAACATCCGTTGGCTCGGCTCCGGCCCGCGCTGCGGCTACTACGAAATCATCCTCAAAGACCTCCAACCGGGTAGCTCGATCATGCCGGGCAAAGTCAACCCGGTCGTCTGCGAAAGCGTTATGCAACTCGCGGCGAAGGTCGTCGGGAACGACACGACGCTCGGTCTCTCCGGCGTTTCGGGCGGTCAATTCCAGCTCAACATCTTGATGCCGGTTATGGCCGACGCCGCGCTCGAATCGGTCCGCATTTTGGCCGGCGGCGCCGACGTCTTCGCCGACAAGTGCCTCGAAGACATCCAAGCCAACCGCGAAAAATGTATGGCCGCCGTCGAACAAAGCCTTTCGATCGTTACCGGTTTGAACCCGTACATCGGTTACGAAAAGGCCGCCGCGCTCGCGAAAGAAGCCTTCAAAACCGGCAAAACGATCCGTCAACTCTGCGAAGAAAAAGAAATTCTTCCGCCGGATCAACTCGCCGAAGGTCTCGACCCGATGCGCATGACGAAACCGCTCCAAAGCTGAGCGGAAAACGGCGAAAGCGACGCGGTCGCTTAACCGTTTAATTTAACGACTTAACGCTTCCCCGTCGAACGTTCCGCTCCGGCGCGTTCGACGGAACGAGGGCGTTTTGTCTCGTCGCCGCGACGCAAACCGAACGTCGCGGCGTCGGTTGTTTAACCGTTTGTCGGCTGTTAAGCCAAGACGGTCGGCGCCTTTACGTCACGAACGACGTCGGCGATTTAATCGTCCGCCGGTCGCCGCCGTTCCCTCCTTTACCGACTTTTCCTCCGCTTTTCGACGCGCCTGCCTGTATTTTCGCGATGTCCGCCAAAGAAAACGATCTTTACCGCCGCGCTCTCGACTTTCTTTACAAACGCACGAATTACGAAACGTTTCAAAAAATTCCTTACGAGGAAATGCAAAACAACCTCTTGCGGTTGAAAGACTTCCTTACGTTCCTCGGGAATCCGGAAAAGAATTTTAAAATCGTTCACGTCGCCGGCACTAAAGGCAAAGGAACGGTTTGCGCTTCGCTCGACGCGCTCCTTCGCGCTCGGGGCCGTCGCGTCGGACTCTTCACGTCGCCGCACATCGAAGAGCTGACCGAACGTTTTCAAATCAACGGAAAGCGTTGCGGCAAATCTTTTTTTGCGGAAACGCTCCTCGAACTGTCGCGCCTTTACGCCCGTTTTGAGAAAGAACGCGGCGACTCCCGTCCGCTGACCTTTTTCGAATGGTCGCTCGTCGTCGCGCTCGTTTTGTTCGCGCGAGCGGAGGTCGACGTCGCGATTCTCGAAGTCGGGCTCGGCGGAACGTTCGACGCGACCAACGTTTGCGACGCCGACGTTTCCGCGATCGCGAGCGTCAGTTACGATCACTGCGACGTTCTCGGTTCGACGCTCGAAGAGATCGCCGCCGAAAAAGCGGGAATCGTCAAGTCTTCCGCGCCGGTCGTTTGCGGCGTCGGTTTTTCGCAAATTTTGAACGCTCGAACCGCCCGTCTCCCCGGCGCCGCCGCGTCTCGTTCGATCGAACCGGAAACGACGATTTCCGTCGCCGACGTCGAAAGCGTTCGCGACGTCGTTCGCCGTCGAGCGGAAGCGTTCGGAGCGCCGCTTTATCAAATCGACGCGATAAGTCCCGAAGTCGCGGCGCTTCCGTCTCCGCCGTTCGACGACTCGCGCCGCTGGAACTTCGAAATCGCGCTGAAAATTTTGAACGTTCTCGAACCGAACGCGCCCGCTTTTTCGCAGGAAACGCTCCGCCAAGCCGCGTCGCAAATCGTTTTGCCTTGCCGTTTCGAGCAAGTGTCGCAGTCGCCGGCGGTTTACGTCGACGGGGCGCACAACCGCGCTTCGGTCGCGGCGTTCGTTCAAGCGGCGCTCGAACGCTTCCCGAACCGCAAAATCAAAATTCTTTTCGCGACGACGGTCGGCAAAGACGTTCGCGGCATGTTGGCCGAAGCGGCGCCGTTCGTCGACGAAATCCTCCTCACCGAACGTTCCCAAGAGGCGCGCGCCCTTCCGATCGACGAATTAATCCGCGCGACGGAAAGCGTTTTAGAAGAAGGTTTTACGGAAGACGACCCGGTGCGTCGCAAAATTCGCGTCATCCCGGACTTCCGCGCGTTCCTCGCCGACTATTTCGCCCGTTCGCCCCGTTCGGACGAAGTCCTTTGCGCGATCGGCTCCTTTTACTTCGCGGCGGCGGTCAAAGCGACGGCCAAAACGGCGAAGCGTTAGCGTTCGACGCAAACGGTCAAGAAAAGGCAAACGCGCCGGTTCGCTTTCGCTTGCCGACGCGTTTTCGTTCGTTTGACTCGCCGCCCCAATCGTCTTCCGAGCCGTCGAGTCAATTTTCGTTCGCTCGCGACTTAGTAAAAATCCGGAATCTCCAATTTTTCCTCTTCCGCGACTCGGCGCATTTTTTCCAACGCGCGAATTTCAATTTGGCGCACGCGCTCCTTCGTTACGCCCATATTTTGGCCGACTTGACGCAACGTTTGCGGTTCCGAGTCGACGGAGCCAAACCCGTATCGCATCTCGACGATCTTGCGTTCGCGTTCGTCCAATTCGCGCATAAACCGTTGCAATTGCGACGTTTGCTCGGCGTAAACGCGCGCCGCTTGCATCGGCGACGAACGATAATCTTGCTTCAGCTCCAACAACGAAACGTCGCCCGGTCGGAACCGCTCGACGCGTTTTCGTTCGTCCGGAATCGTCCGCGCGAAATTCCGACGAAGCGCCCACGTCGCGTAAGTGCTGAAACGGTTTCCGGTCGTGTAATCGAACTTTTCGACCGCTTTCATCAGCGAAACGTTCCCGTCGCTGACCAGCTCGTTAAACGAGAGGAGCGAACCGGAGCCGTATTTCTTCGCGACCGAAACGACCAGCCGCAAATTCGCCGAAATCAAGCATTTCTTCGTCGCGACCGCTTCGTTCCAAAGCCGTTCGATTTCGTCCATCGCGCACATCTTCGGTTTTTTCGGATCGAGCGTTTCCCGGAGTCGCGCCGCTTTAAATTTGAGGAAGTTGAATTTTCGGAACAAAAACGCTTCCTCGGCGGCGCTCAACAGGGGCGAGTCGTCGAGCCGCGCCCAATACGCCGATTCGACGGTCGCCGCCGAGCGCAATCGGTCGCTCTTTGGCGCCGCGACGGGCAAGGCAAGCGAACCGCCGTCGGACTTTCTTTTTTCGGAGCCGAAAACGAGGAACGCGCGTTCCGTTTTCGCCGTCGCTCGTTCAAATTCCGGACTCGCGACGTAATCGAGCGGCAACGCGAAAATCATCTCGGCGCGGCGCGCTCCGACCGCTCGATAAATCGACGCGACGGCGCGCCCAAACTTTTGCGCCAAATCCTTGATAGAAACGCCTCGGCAAAATTCTTGATAAATCTCTTCAGTCATACTTTCGTCTTTACGCGAAAATTCGGAACGCGACGACGCGACCGTTCCGCTCGACGATTCGCGCAAATCGTCGATTTTTTCGTCAAACTCAAACGTTTTGCATTCGTTACGAACGTCCGCAAACCCCCGTTCGGCTCGTTTGATCTGTTTTGCGATCGACCTAACCATTGTCGTTATCCTAAATTTCCCATTTTTCCCCGTCGGCGCAGTCTTCTTATTCTTCGCCGACCCCTCTTTCCGCCGCCGTCGAGTCTTTTAAGTCGACGCGACTGGTCGAGTTTCAAAACTAGTTGCCGTCTTCTTTTTTTTCTTGCTAAAAAATTCCGTCTTTTTTCTTTTTTTCCGAAATCGCTTCTTGACGTCGCGCCTTTCCTCCGTATATATTTATCATATGTCGGCGGCGTTTGAACGCTTCTCCGCCGCCTTGCCCTTACTTATTAGGACTTGCCAAACCTAAATTTTGCGCGAGGATGTAAAAAATTTTCCAAAAAAATTCGTTTTTCTTTTCGCGACGCAGCGGCGCTAAACGCCCCTATATTCTTTAATATGTTTAAACCGGCCAAAATTTCCAATTTTTCTTCATTTTTTTTCAAAAAAGTTAAATCGGAACCGCCGCAACGCCGAAGCGAGTAAAAAAACGAAATATACGCCGACCGCAAACGTCGCGTTTTACCTATTTTACCATTCCGTCCCAACGCCGCTCAACCGTCGTCGAGCGACGCGCAAGTCTCCTTCGCAAAGGAGCGCGTCGTCGCGACCGAGCCGCCGCGTTCCGACTTTCCTTATATTTTCGTCCCGGAGAACCGCGATATGCCGCCCGCCGCACAACGCCTTTCGTTCGAACAACCGATCTTTGAGATGGAGGCGCGCCTCGAAGCGTTGCGCAAAAGAGCCGACTCGCCCGAAATTCACGAAGAAGTCCAACGTCTGCGCCTCGGCTTGGCCGAACTGACGAAAAAAGTTTACGCGAACCTCAGCGCTTGGGAAACGGTCGAAGTCGCGCGGCACCCGGAGCGTCCGCAAACGCTCGACTATATCGACCTCGTCTTCGACGAGTTCGTCGAGTTGCACGGCGACAAAACGTTCGGCGACGACCGCGCCATTCGCGTCGGTTGGGCGAAACTCGACGAATTTAAAGCGATGGTGATCGGGCACCAAAAGGGGCGCGACGCTAAAGAGCGCGTTCAATGCAACTTCGGTTGCGCGCATCCGGAGGGGTACCGCAAGGCGATCGCGAAGATGTGAATGGCGGCGAAATTCGGCCTTCCGATTATTTGTTTCGTCGACACGCCCGGCGCCTATCCCGGCGTCGCGT
>JAFYVO010000352.1 GCA_017549085.1 Thermoguttaceae bacterium | reverse complement strand
TCGGAACGACGGCGGCGCGGCGTTTTCGTTCTTTTCGTTTCGATTTTGCGCGTTCGGGTTTCGCCTTGTCGGCGGGGCTCGAACGCGTCGCCGTTTTCGCGCTCTCTTTTTTCCGATTTTGAAGCCGTTTCGACGCGGCGTTTCTTGACTTTCGCTACTCGGCGCGGTATACTTAACGGCGATTTTTCGGCGCGACGCTTGCGCCGCTTAAGATTGAATAAATTGCGAAGAATACGGAGATTGCGATGAGTCGCAAAAATAGAGAAAATACGTTGAAGCGGTTGAGCTGGGCGCTCTTCGGCGTCGCGGCGTTCGCGGCGACGACGTTCGGCGGAAACGCGGGAGCGCAAGACGGGCAATCCGCGCAAAATACGCAAAACGCGCAAGCGGCGGCGCTCGCCGAAGCGGAAAAAGACGTCGAACGTTGGAACCTCGGCGCGGCGGCGGTCGACGCGGACGTCGAAACGCTCCGACGCTGGTTCGCGGAAGCGCCGTCGATTTTGCGGGGCGCGAAAATTCCGCTCAAAGGCCAACCGCTTTGGCACACGAACGGCGAACTGTCGGACGAAATCATCCGCGAAATTTTTGAAGTCGGGAAAGAAAACGGGTTCGGCGGAATCACGTTCCTCCCGGTTTCGAAAACGACGCCTAAGTATCTTAGCGACGAATACTTTACGCAGTTCGGCAAGTCGCTCGACAAAGCGCGCGAACTCGATATGAAAATCGTCTTTTACGACGATCTCGACTTCCCGAGCGGAAGCGCCGGTTGGCGGTTGAAGGAGCTTTTCCCCGATTCGACGATTAAACGTCTCGACAAAGTCGAGTGGAGCGTTTCCGGCCCGGCGGAATTTTCGGAAAAATCGCCGATTCCGCTTGGCGACAAGGCGCTTTTCGGGAAACCGGACGGCGTTCTGCAAGCGGCGGTCGCGATGAACGTCGACACGTTCGAGCGCGTCGATATTCGCTCCGCGGTCGCGGCGGACGGGACGGTCTCTTGGGCGGTTCCGGAGGGAAACTGGAAAGTTTTCCTCTTCGTTTGCGTCGCCGACAAGAAAGGCCTCGTCGATTATATGTCGCCGAAAGCGGTCGAAAACTTCTTTACGCTCACTTACGACCGTTTTTACGACAAGTTTAAGGACGATTTCGGTTCGACGATCACGTCGATTTTCTTCGACGACGTCACGAACACGCAAACGGACGGCTCCCGCAACTGGGCGCTCGAGTTCAACGCTAAGCACCGCGAACTTTGGGGCGTCGACCCGACGCTCGACTATCCGGCGCTCTTTTACCCGATCGGGCCCGACACGCCGTCGGCGCGCTACCGCCTTTGGACGACGCGGAACCGACTCTTCGCCGACGGTTACCCGGGCCTCGTCGCCAAATGGCGCCGCGACCGCAACCTCGACGTGATCTCGACCGGACACCCGCAAGGGCCGTATGTTATTCAGCCGATCGATATGTGCGGCGACGCGATGGCGACGCAACGCAACTCGGACGCCGTCCTTTTCGACTCGATTCACTACTACGGGCACGGGCGCGACGGGTTCAAAATCCCGACGTCGGCGGCGTATAATTACGACTTCCCGCTTTGCTTCGTCGAAATTTACGGCAACTACCGCGACAATACGTTCGGCCCGGATACGATGCTCCGCGCGGCGATGGAAATTTACGCTCGCGGCGGGAACGTTATCCTCCCGCACGGAACTTGGACCGACCCGGCGACCGTTTACATTCCGCCGGAAATCTCTTGGCGCAACCCGAAACTGCAAGGCGGCTTTTTGCCGAAATACGGCGACTTCGTTTCGCGAAACAGCCTCTTGCTCCAAGGCGGACGGCACGTCGCCGACTTCGGCGTCCTTTACCCGGTCGACAACTTGAAGGCGTTCTTCCACTTCCAACACGCTTTCATCAAAGGCGACTATCCTTACGGCGTCCTGCTTCCGCGCGAAACGGACTACTTGGCGGTCGGTTCGGAGTTGACGTCGAAGATTTGGCGCGACTTCACGTTCCTTCACCCGCAAATCGTCGACGAGAAATGCTCGGTCGAGAAAAACGCGACCGACGACGCCAAGTCCGCGCCGAGCCCGGTTTTCCGCTTGAACAATACCGCCAACTGGGAAGAGTACCGCGCGGTCGTTTTGACCGGCGCCGACGTCGTTTCTTGGGCGAACCTGCAAAAGATTTTGGCGTTTTACGAAGCGGGCGGGGCGGTTCTCGCGACGACGCGGCTCCCGTCGCAAGCGGCGGAAGGACGCGAGTTCGACGACGAAGTTTGCGCCGCGGTCGAAAAGATGTTCGGCGTCGACCCGCGAACGCAAGCGCCGCGCGACGCGATCTTGACCGGACAAGAAGACATTTGCCTCGCCGAGAATTTCCGTCAAGCGCGCGAAATCAACAAAGCGGGCGAATGGAACGCGCCGTTAGCGGAGCCGGAAAAATTGGTCCTTTACGAAGAGAACGTTTTCGGCGAACGTTCGGCGTTCGTTCCGCGTCCGACGACGGCGAACCTCGAAGCGGCGGCGGATTACCTCGTTCCGGTTCCGGACGTCAAGATCGTCGCGGCGCCGGGGACGACTCTGCCGACGCTGAAAGTCGTTCCGCGTTGGGATTACGAACTCGACGGGATGCTGCAATATTTACACAAGGTCAAAAACGGACTCGACGTTTATTACTTCGCGAACTCCTCGAACGACGCCGCTTCGTTCGACGCGACGCTCCGCGGCGAATTCGAGACGCTCGAACGCTGGGATCCGACGACCGGCGAGACGACGCCGCTCTCCGCGTCGGAAGTGAAATTCGACGAAGCGACCGGAACGACGACGGTGCGCGTCGATTTGAAGTCGATCGAGTGCGTCTTCTTCGTCGGTAAAAAACGCTAATCGCCGCCGTTCAATAAAGCGGAAACAAACGAATTTCGCCGCCGTCGGACTCGATTCGACGGCGGCGAGCGCGTTTTAAGGAGACGGCGCGAGGGCGCGCCTTATCGCTGCTTCTTTGCCGCTTCTTTGCCGCTTCTTTGCCGCTTCTTTGCCGCTTCTTTGCCGCTTCTTTGACGCTTCTTTGACGCTTCTTTGACGCTTCTTTGCCGCTTCTTTGCCGCTTCTTTGACGCTTCTTTGACGCTTCTTTGACGCTTCTTTGACGCTTCTTTGCCGCTTCTTTGACGCTTCTTTGACGCTTCTTTGACGCTTCGGCGGCGCCGGTTTCGCGATCTGGAAACGACGCTTCTATTCTATTGGAGGCGACCGCAAGAAACGAAAAAAAGCCGCGTCGTCGGACGCGGCTCTTAGGCGGATTCGGCTTTAAGGGCCGGGCGATTTAACGTCGAGCGATCAGATTCCGCTCAGCGCGAACGCGGTCGTCGCCTCGCCGTTTTCGCTCTTTTGCTTGGCGTTTTCCGCCAACGCGATTTGCGCTTGCGCGATTTCCGCCGCGAGGCGAACGTTTTCGGCGAGGGTCGCGTCGACCGCCGCTTGGCATTCCGCGACGCGAGCTTGCGCTTCTTCCAACTTCGACTTCGCCAAGTCGCGATAGGTTTCCATCTTGGCAAGCTCGGCGTCGAGCGTCGCTCGGCGTTCTTCGTAAGACGGAACGAGTTGACGAGCGATCGCGGCTTCAAAATCTTCGGCGGTATAAAGCGCTTGCGTCGCTTCGTCGACTTCCGCGCCGATCATTACGAGTTGGTCGACGAGGACGTAAGTCAGGTCGTTAAGCGCGAGCGTGCGACGAGCCTTCAAGAGGTTTTCCGCGTCGCGGGTCGCTTGTTGGGCGGCCAAAACGCTTTGATAGTCGACGAATTGCGAGGGAGCGCAAACTTCGGGGAAAAGTTCGGAAATGTGCGCTTTCGGCGTCGCGGTTTGGAAATAGGTTTTGACTTCTTCCGAGAGGTCGGCGAACGTCGTCGGATCGGCTTCGATCAGCGCCGCGACGTCCGGAGCCGCCGCGTTCATCGGGAGACGGTCGACGCAAACGATCCAGGAACGACCGCTGCGTTGCGATTCTTGAATCGCGGTCAATTCTTCTTCGGTCAAAAGGCCGACCGATTCGAGGTTCGCTTGCGTCGCCGCGGAACCGACGAATTTGAACGCGCCAAGGTAACGCGGTTCGACCGCCGCGACTTCCGCGGTTTCGTCGAGCGTTTCGTCGTCGGCGACGACGGTAAAACCGGAATCGAAGACGTAAGCGACGGAGCCTTGACGGAACGCGTCGGCGCCGGCGTCGGCGAACGCGCCCAAGCCGTAAGTTTCCGGAACGGTGAAGCTGATTTTAGCGCCCAAAATCGAATCTTGCGAAATCGGGTCTTTGTCGACTTCGAACGTCAACGCTTCGAGCGGAGCGCAGTTGAAGAAAACGTCGCCGCGGAACATCGCGTCGACGCGGTCGAGTTGAACGCGAAGACCGAGTTCGTCCCACGTTTCCGCCGCTTTCATCGGGTCGCCGTCGAGCGCGATTTTCAGCGCGGCGATTTCGTCTTGCAGTTGCGCGATTTTCGCTACTTGCGCTTCGAGATCCGCCGTGTTCTTTTTCGTTTTTTGGTATTCGCCCGTCGCAAAATACGTGAAAACGACGCATAAAACTGCGATCAAGGCATAAAAAACTTTGTTCCAAACGTTCATAACGCGCCTCATCCGCCTAAATATTCGAGGTGTGCTGTCGTGTTGTTTACGCGATTTAGTGAAAATCGCCGCTATCTATTCTTAACCTTGGCCGGAGTCGCGAGCGCGGCGCCGTCAAAAAGACGGAACGCGACGCTGTAAAAACTCCGCGGTTTATCTATCTTATCGTCCAAGACGCTGGTTTATTTAACGTATTTTGCCAAAACAGCGTATTTTCTCTAAATTAACGCGTCGGCGCATAAAAAAACGAAGCGTCCGAAAAATTTTCTAATATTGATAGTATCGTCAAATTAGGCTTTTGTCAAGTTTTTTTTCTCTCTTATCGAGAAAAACTTTTTTCCCGAATTTTTCTAGTTTGTTTTATCGTTAAAAAGCGAACAATCCTCTTGGTTTTACAGCGCGGCAAGACGGTTTGGAAAGAAATTTTAGTCGGATAATTGGAATATTTTAACTAACCGTTAAAAAAGTTGTAAATGCTGCGGGTGGAAAAACCGATATGAAAGTATACGGTGAAAAAACGCGAGGAAAGGAATCGTCGCGTTTTCGTCCGACGCTTTGCGCGCTCGCCCGTTTTCGTCGTCTTTTCTTGCTCGGAATCTCCGAGCGTCGCGACGAAAAAACCCGTTCCGGCGAAGCGAGTTGAGTCGGGCGCCGTTTGTTCGCGTCGTCGCGTCGACGCTTGTTTTGGGGCGAAAGGAGTCGCTTAAAACGAGCTTGACGCGGCGAAACGATCGGGCGCTTTCGCAGGAGGCGATCGCGCAGGTCGTTCGAAACGCTTTGAACCGCGTTTTGCGTCGAACGTCGACGAAACGTTTTAACGGTTTGGCGGAGTTGCCTTATGAGCAAGTGGAAGAAGGAAGAACGAAGCGTCGCGCGACGAGGCGCGAAAACGCTCGAGCGGAAAAAAGCGCAAGGAAGCGCGAATTTTTCGCATTCTCGGTCGAAAGGGTTGGCGCTAATTTTAACGGGTCTCGCGCTGACGTCGT
>JAFYVO010000351.1 GCA_017549085.1 Thermoguttaceae bacterium | reverse complement strand
GCGGCTCTGGGTTCGGTAGGTATCCACGGGCATCCGCTTCACATAGCCCTGGTTGGACAGGGTGAAGGCGCAGGTTTCTTCCTCAATAAGATCTTCAATATCGATCTCGTCCTAATTAGCGTTCGGAACGGGTCGCTCGGGCGGTCGTCGAGGCGGTTTGCGTCGGCGGAAAGCGCGCCGAGGAGCGCCGCGGCGGAACCGGGGAGGGAAAAGTCGCCGTTCGGCGCCGTCGACGCGGTGAAATTGGCGACGATTTCCGGCGCGTCGACGAGCGGGTCGGCGGTCAAAACGACGCTCGGGCGCCAAATCCGAATTTGTCGAACGAGATACTCGCGAAAACGTTCGAGCCCGTCGCCGTCGTTTTCTCGGTCGAAACGCGCCAAAATCTGTTCGAGCGTCGCGCCGTTTTCCGCCGGATCGAGCGCAAAGAGCCCGGCTTGCGTCGCGCCGGAGCCGCCGGTTTCGACGACCGCTTCGTTAAGGCGTTCGAGGAGCGGGATTTCGGCGCCGTTCTTTTCCGTTTCGTCGGAACGGGCGGCGAGACAGATTTCCGTCAAAAAGCCTTCGTCGCCGGCCAGTTGAACGAGCGCTTCGAACGGAACGTCGTCGGCGCGACCGAAGACGCCGAGGAGCGCGACGCGGCGGCCGCCTTCTCGTTGGAGCGTCCAAGAACGTCCGCCGTCTTTCGTTGCGAGAATCGTCCCGAAATCGCCGACGGCCCAACCGTTCAAACGGTCGAGAAAGAAGAGTTTGCGAAGGGGGGTTCGCGTTCCGGTGCGCGACGCGGCCCAAGTCGCGCCGCCGTCGTCCGAGTAAAAGAAGAGCGTTCCGGGGGAGCCGATCGCGCCGACGAAACCGCCGAGCGCCGCGACCGATTCGAAGTCGAAATAACGGCCCGCGTCGTTCGGGAAGGTTCCGGACGCTCGGGCCCAGTCGGCGCCGAAGTTGACGGAGCGCGTCGCGAGCCCGCTTTCGCCGACCGCCCAAACGGTTCCGGAGGCCGCGTCGAAAACGACGTCGTCGAGCCGCCGCGAACCGAACGGAAGCGGTTTTTTCGCCGCTTTTTCGCCGGAAACGGTTTGGAGCGCGCCGTCGGTCGAGACGCCGACGCCGAGTTTTTGCGCCGGGTCGTAAAGAACGGCGCGCCAACCGCCGCGTCGAGCGCCGCCCTCCGCCGTCCAAGTTAAGCCTGTATCGCCGCTGACGAAGAGCCCGGACGGGTAAAGCTCCGACGAGTCGCCGGCGACCCAAGCGGTTCCGGGATCGAGGACGCGAACGTCGCGGAGAATCGGGAACGACGCGGTTTCGACGACGCCCCAAGTCGTTCCGCCGTCGATCGTTCGGAGCAAAACGCCGACGCCGACGCCGGTCGCCGGAACGACGCGTCCTCCGACGGCGAGCCCGAAATTTTCGTCGAAAAAGGAGACGGCGAAGAGGTTCGCGTCGGTCGGAACGTCGGCGAGGCGCCAAGTCGCGCCGCCGTCGACGGTCGCCCAAATCGTTCCGCGGTCGCCGACGGCCCAACCTTTGAGCGGCGAGACGAAGCAAACGTCGTTGAGCCGCGCGTCGTTTTTCATTTCCGGAAAATCGCGATACGACGGAAGGGGCGGGGCGTATTGCGACGGCGCCGCGTCGACCGGGTAATAATCCTCCGCGTCGCCGAGCGATTGCGCCGGGTCGACGGCGTTCGGATCGAGCGGCGTTTCGTCGATATTTTCCGGTTCGGACTCGATCGGCGGGACGTTCGGCGCGATATTGGAGAACTCGCCGTCGTCGGCGTTGGCGTCGGACGTCGGAACGCCGTTTTCGCGAACGCGCTTGTCCTTCGCTTCTTTTTTAACGTCGTCGACGAAGAGCCGCCAACCTTGCGCGTCGACGCTCGACGGGAAAAAAGCGAACGCGGCGACGAGGGCGGCGAAAATAACGGCGGAAATAAAACGGTGTGAATTGCGCATTTTGCCCAAACTGCTTATCTTGACGACGCCGAGTCGGCGAAACCCGACGCAAGCCGAAAACGGAGGGAAAAGTCGACGAAAAACGAGAGACGCGGCGCCCGAAAAAGCGCGAAAACGTCGCGTCGCGGCAAGAATAAAGTTTTCGTTCGGCGGCGTCAAGAGCGGTCGCCAAGCGCGGCGTCGGCGACGCGAGAAAGGACGGAAAAGCGCAAAAACGCCGAGAAAAAAGTTCGGAACGCAAAAAAAAAAACGGAAAGCCCTTTCGAGCTTCCCGTTTCTATTCGGTCGATTGGAGGATTACATTCCGGGGCGGCCCGCGTTCATCGAGCGCGGCGACGCGTCGACTTCGCCTTCGAGCGCCAACTCAATTTTAACGTTCCCCTCGGCGGAAATCGTTTGGTCGAGCCCGGACGTATTAATGTCGGCGTATCGATCCGGAAGTTCGCGGACGAGCGTTTGCTCCGGCGCCGGTTCGTCGTCGGCGTCCGGGTTTTCGCGTCGCCGCTTCACCTCTTCGAGCGACATGCCGCCCTCGACGCGGTCTTTAGTAACGGTAACGTAATAATCGCCCGGAAAAACGCCGTCGCCGGGGTCGAGCGTCGTCATTTTGAATTTGCCGGAAGCGTCGGTAACGGCTTGCGCGCTTCCCTTAGGGCGGGACGGGTCGTAAGTTTTAGGGGCGAACATAACGGTCGCGCCCTCGACGGTTTCGCCGTTCAACGTAACGACGCCTTCGGCGGGGACGAGCCCTTCGAGTCGCGCTTTCGTGCAACCGGTTCCAATGAACGAACAACAGAGCGCCGCGGCGAGCGCCAACGCGATTTTTTTCATTTTCGGTCTCCTAGGGGGTGGGGGGCGAAGGTTTGGGGGCGCGTTAAAGGGTTTCCGTTTCGCCGGCGTTCATTGTGCCGAGCGCGCCCCAGACGCCGAACGTCGACTTGCCGGTCGCGGAGCCCCAATATTTGTACCAACCGGCGAGGCCGCTCGTTCCGGAAGTTTCGCAGGAGATCGTGTCGCTGATGAAACGGACGGAGCCGTCGCACATGCCGACGTTGACGCCGCCGCTGTGATTGCTCGTCGGAGGCGCGTACATCGGTTGTTTGAAGTCGGCGTTTCCGGTGCAGGACGGCGCGTTCGGCGGCAAAATCGTTTGGAACATCGCGTTGTTATTCGAGTAATAATAGGCGTTTTCGCCGCTTCCGCCGGCGGTCGCGACGCCGTCGGCGTAATCGGAGCCGTTTCCGCGCTTCGCAAGGCAAGCGTTCGGGAGAATCGACCAAGCGTTGGAGTTGATCGCGACGCCGCCCCTAATCGAGCGTTTTTCGGAACCGTATTCGCTCGGGCTGCCGACGCGTTCGCTCAGCGCGACGGTGTTGCTCGTGCCGTCGGTGATCGCGTTGAGCGCGTAGCTCCCGCCGCCCCAGTCGGTGTCCTTCCATTCGTCGGAGCGTTGAAGCAACCCGAACGGCGAACGGGTGTTCCCCCAGGAACCGTAGTTCCCCTCGACGTAGTCGGCTTTGCTGAAGCAGTAGTTGATCGGCGTCGGTTTGTCGGCGCCGACGGAAGAAGTCGAGCCGTCCGACGGGCAGAGGAGCGCGTCGACGATTCCGTTCCAACGAGCGTTTCCGCGATACGGGTCGTGATCGCCGGAGTTGGTAGACGGCGCGTAAATCGCGTCGTAACGGCTCGTCAGTTCAATAAACGGGTACAAACCGGCGACCGGCGTTTGGTTGGCGTTGATACCGAAACCGAAACCGGGGAGTTTGCCGTGCGCGTCGTTGTAGTTTTGAATCGCTAAGCAAAGTTGTTTCAGTTTGTTCGTGCATTGCATTCGACGCGCGGCCTCGCGAGCCGCTTGCACCGCCGGGAGAAGAAGACCAATCAAGATACCGATGATGGCGATAACGACCAAAAGTTCAACGAGCGTGAAACCGCAAAGACGAAAAATTTTGCGCGACATAAAGCCCCTTTTAAATCGTAAAGGATAAATCGGGTAAAGAAATATCGAGCCGACGGAACGTTGGTTTTCGCCGGCGATTTTGATTTTATTAAACGCGACGTCGCAAGTCAAGCGTTTTGCGAAATAAAAGAGAAAAAATAAATTTTTGGGGATTGGAGAAAAAAAAGACGCTTTTATCAGCGCGGCGATAAAAAAACGGAAAGCCCTTTCGAGCTTCCCGTTTCTATTCGGTCGATTCAAGCGACGCCCGCGAACTTCCGTTCGACGTTCGCCTCGGAATTAGAATTGTTGCGGCATAGCGGCTTCGGCGCCCATTTCCGGAGCGTTGGCGACCGCGTGCAGGTGGTCTTTGTCGATGTAAATGACTTCTTGCGCGTCTTTTTTCTCGATCGTGTAAGGAATCG
Organism: Thermoguttaceae bacterium; assembly: GCA_017549085.1. Lineage (GTDB taxonomy): Bacteria > Planctomycetota > Planctomycetia > Pirellulales > Thermoguttaceae > RUG369. Next base: position 2,653 of record JAFYVO010000351.1, on the reverse strand, counting down.
GCCAACCGACGCGGACGTTTTGTTCGAAGTAGACCGTGCACTTGTAGTGAACGTGGTGAACTTGAACCGGGCCGACCATCGGGAAGAAACGCGGCGGGTCGACGTAATCGGCGATCAGTTCTTTCTTAATTTTGACGTCGTTGCGATAACGCGTTTCGAGGAACGGAACGCCGCCGTTGTTCGGCTTCGCTTTTTCGAGGAGACGGATCACTTCGTCGTCCGACGGAGCGTCCAAACCTTCCGGAACGCCGTCGACGATCGGCGGGAGAACCGGAACTTGGCCGTAACGATCCTTCTCAAAGGCCATATCTTCGTAAGCGCCTTGGAAATACGGACTAACCGGAACCGGAACGCTGAAGATACCGAGCGAAAAACCGCCGAGTCCGAAGCAGCCGCTCGCGATCGCCGCCGCGAACAACGTCATGCACGCGGCGATTCTCAAATTCATCTTTTTCATCTTTAACTTCCTTGACGAATGATTTTCAAGAATGAGCATCTTGTCTTGTTTTTTGCGCCGACCGCCGTCGAACGAGCGAGCCGCCGCGTCGACGCTGCGAACAACGCCGACCCTAAAGTTCCTGATTCCGCTTGTTTTCATCGCGGAACGTTTGCGCGTTCCGCCCGAAATCGACCGAATGCTTTCGACGAATGAAACGGTTCGTTCAGGAGCGTCCGCCAAAATTGCTTGGCGCAGAGCCCGACCGGCAATCCCTGCCGGGGAGGGCTTCCGTTTGGCATAGTATCGTACTTTTTCCCCGCGCGACTTGCGGCTTTTTTCGGTTATAGAGATTAATTGTCGAAAATTTCTTCGTAATTTCTCTAAAACCGGCGGCGCCGCTTGGTTTTTTCTCGGCGTTGTGGGATAATAGCTTCGAAATCAATTCGACGAAGCGCAAAATCGGGACGGCCCCGACGCCTGCGCTCGACGCTCTTCACAACGCGGGAAAAACGACGGTGAAATTTCGGACGGTCTTGCTTACCCTGCTTATCGGTAATCGCTTGGCGGCGAGTTTACTTTTTTTAGGATTCTTTTGCTGGATTTTCGTCGCGCAAAACGTCGGCGTCGCGGCGGACGAAGAAACGGCGCTCGGCGCGCGAAAAAACGCTCCCTATAGTATTAATGACAAAACGCAAGAAAACGCGTCGAGCGTCGTCGGCGACATTCGAACGACGGTTCCGGCGGAGAACGTCGAAGACGGCGCGTTGGGGCGGACGACCGAACCGCTTCCGTTGGGGCGACGAGCGTTCGAACGTCGCGCGGACGCGAACGAAGAGCGGCGCTCGAACGCGACGCGTCTTTTGCCGTTCGAGCTAAGCGACGCGCCGAGGCAACCGGGGGACGCTTCGGAGCGTCGAGAAGACGAGCCGCGCGTCGTTCGCCAAAACGCTTATTCGGGCGCCGTCGTTTTTTACGAGCTTTCGAACGGTTTGCGCGTCTTATTAAAGAAGACGAAGGAACGCCGCGTCGGGATCCGCGTCGTTTTGCGCGACGTCGGACCGCTGGGGGAACGCGAGGCGGCGGGGAGCGGACTCGCGGCGACGACCGCTTGGCTTGTCGCCGAGAACGCGAACGAGATTCTGCAAAACGGCGCGGCGGGGGATTGCGGCGCGCGGTTGCGTTCGCGAGTCGGGCGCGAAGGAACCGTTTTGGCGATCGACGTCGCGGAGGAGCGGTTTGAAACGGCGCTCGCGGCGACGACCGACGCGCTTTGGCGTTCGAACTTCGACGCGGAGGGGTTCGAGCGGAGCGTCCGGGCGGCGCGGCGGCGGATCGAAACGGCGGCGGACGACCGCGAGCGGCTCGTCGACGATTTGACGGCGGAGACGGTTTACATCGCGTCGCCGTTCCGCGAACCGCTCGACGGACGGCTCGATCGCTTGGAAACGACGACCGCGGAGGACGCGCGAGCGTTTTACGCGTCGCGGTTCGCGCCGAATCGGACGATTCTCGCGATCGCCGGGCCGCTTGATCCGGAAGAAGCGTTGACGGCGATTTTGGCGCGTTGCCGCGGCGTTCGTCGGGGCGCGCCGTTAGGAATGGAGCCGGCGATCGAGCCGCGTCAAACCGGGGCGCGCGACGCGTTTGTCGAGGCGGCGGGAACGACGGCGACGCTGCTTCTCGCTTGGCCGACGGTCGAGCGGTGCGACCCGGACGCGGCGGCGTTCGAAACGTTGGCGGAAATTTTGACCGGCGGCGCGAACGGTCGTTTGGCGCGAAAAGTTGTCGACGGCGAGATTCCGGCGCTCGACGTCGCGGCGCGTTCGCGGCTTCCGTTCGGCGTTCGCGGTTTTTTTGAGATTCGTTCGAGCGTCGCGCCGGAGAAGTGGCCGGTCGTCGAGGCGGCGATTCGGGCCGAGTTGCGGCGGCTTGCGGAAGGCGGCGTTTCCGAAGAGGAAACGTCGGCGGCGAAGAAGCGGCTCGAGACGGCGATCGCCGCGCGCGAACGCGATCCCGTCGCGGCGTTGGAGGCGCGGGCGGAAGCGTTGGCGGCGACCGGCGACCCCGACGTCGACGCGCGGCGTTTGGAGGCGATTCGTCGAGTCGACTCGGCGGCGATCGAGCGCGTCGTTCGCGAACGGTTGGGAAACGTTTTTTGTCGCGTCGCGGTTTTGCCGAAGGGAACGGCTCCCCGGTTGGTTTCGCCGGAACGTT
>JAFYVO010000350.1 GCA_017549085.1 Thermoguttaceae bacterium | reverse complement strand
GTTCGACCGTTCGCGTTCGTCTTGGGAGTCGATCAAGGGACTCAAAGACAACGTTGAAATCGAAGTCGAAGCGACGTACGGCGGTCGCGCCGGTTCGAGCGACACCGTCATCGACACCCGCGGCGTCTCGATCAACGTCCACTACTCGATCAGCCGCCTGAAGGACGAAGGGTACAAACCGCGTTACGCCGACGAACGCGTCGGTTACTTCAACTCGGCGATTTGCGACGTCAGCGACCTTTCGCCGGACGGCAACTTCAAACGCTACATCGACCGCTGGCACATCGAAAAGCTCGAGCCGGAAGCGGAAAAATCGCTGCCGAAAAAACCGCTCGTTTTCTGGCTCGATAAAGCGACGCCGCACCAATACCGCAAGCTCTTGCGCGACGGTATCTTGGAATGGAATCGCGCGTTCGAACAAGCCGGTTTCTACGACGCCGTCGAAGTCCGTCAACAAGAAGACAACGACGATTGGGATCCGGAAGATATCAACTACAACACGATTCGCTGGAGCGTTTCGCAAACCGGTTTCGCCATCGGCCCGCGTCGCGTCAACCCGATGACCGGTCAAATTCTCGACGCGGACGTCGTTCTCACGGTCGGGTTCCTTAGCAGCTGGACGCGCCAATTCGACCTTTACTCGCCGCAACAGCTCGCCGACAAATTCTCCGGCGTCTCCGCGGCCGAAGCGTTCCAAAAGGCGATGGCCGACGGCTCTTACGACGCCCGCAAGAGCTTCGCGGAAGAAGACACGGAGCTCTTCTATTCGCAACAGTTCGGGCTCGCGAACACCTTCTTCGACGTGATGGCGATCGCCGACGAAACCGCCTCCGACGACGCCGCCGCGCAAGCCGAAGCCGCGAAAGCCGCCGAGGAAGAAGCGAAGAAAGCCGCGGAAGAAGCCGCCGCCAAGGCTGCCGAAGCCGTCGCGAAAGCGCAAGAAGAAGCGAAGAAAGTCGCGGAAGAAGCCGCCGCCAAGGCCGCCGAAGCCGCCGCGAAAGCGCAAGAAGAAGCGAAGAAACTCGCCGAAGAACTCGCCAAGGCCGACGAAGCCGTCAAGGCCGAGTTGACCGCGAAAGTCGACGAAGCTAAAGCTAAGGCCGACGAAGCGTTGCGCGTCGCGAACGAAGCCGCCGCCAAGGCCGACGAAGTCAAGAAAGCCTGGGAAGCCGAAAAGAAAGCGGAAGAAGAAGCGAAGAAAGCCGCCGAAGCCGCGAAGGCCGAAGAAGCCAAGAAAGCGGAAGAAGCGAAGAAAGCCGCCGACGCCGCCGCGAAAGCCGAAGCGACCAAGAAAGAAAATAAAGCCAAGCGCGACGCCGAACGTAAAAAGATGATCGAGCAAGGCTTGAAGTCGCTCGTCACGCACGAAGTCGGCCACACGCTCGGTCTGCGCCACAACTTCAAGCAAAGCGCGCTCCACTCCCTCGAAGAAATCAACGCGAAACCTTGGGACGACCGCGGTTTCGTCGGCTCGATTATGGAATACGCGCCGATCAACATCATGCCGAAGGGTAAAAAGCAAGGCGACTACTTCTCGTACCGCCTCGCCGACTACGATTTCTGGGTTATCGAATACGGTTACCGCGTCTTCCCGGGTAAAACGACCGAAACGGAAGTTCCGGAATTGAAGAAGTTAGCCGCGATGCAAACGAAGCCGGAACTCAACTACCTCACGGACGAAGACGCTTACGGCACGACCTGCGACCCGTACGTCAACGTTTGGGACCTTAGCTCCGACCCGATCGAATACGCGAAAGTTCGTTGCGAACTCGTGTCGCAATTGATGCCGGGCTTGACCGACCGCATCGTTCAAGACGGCGAAAGCTACAACCGTCTGCGCGCCCGCTTCAACATGCTGACGTCGTGGAAAAACAACGGTTTGGGCTTCGCGGCTCGCTTCATCGGCGGCGTTTCGATCAACCGCGACTTCAAAGGCGACGCCAACGCTCGCGCGCCGTTCGTCGTGACCCCGGCCGCGAAACAACGCGAAGCGATGGCGCTCCTCTGCAAGGAAGCGTTCGGCGTCGACTCGTACCAAATCCCGGACAACATGTTCAACTACCTCGCGCCGAACCGTTGGAATCACTGGGGTTCCAGCATTCCGGATCGTTACGACACGGACGTTCACGGCACGATTTTGGCTTGGCAAAACTCGCTCCTGAACACGATCCTTTCGTCGACGACGTTGAGTCACCTGGCCGACGGCGAACTCCGCGTCGCCGCGGGCGAAGACGTCTTCACGAGCGCGGAAATGATCGACTCGCTCGGCGCCGCGATTTTCCAAGAAATCGCCGATTCCGCCAAAGCGACGAAAGATCGCAAGGAAGGTCAAGAACTGCCGAAACTGACGGTTTCGTCGACGCGCCGCAACCTGCAACGCGTTTACCTGAGCCGACTTGCGGACTTCGCGACCTCGACGACGACCGCCGCCGGTTCCGCCGACTTCGGCGCCTTGGCTCGTATGCAAATGCGCGCCGTTCGCGCCGATATCGAAACGATCCTCAACGGCGACGTTCCGGCCGGCGCTTACGAACGCGCTCACTTGGAAAACCTGCGCGAACGCATCGACCAAGCGCTCGAAGCGAAACGCGTTCTCTAATAACGCGTTAGATTGAAACGAACGGTTCGCGACGCCGAGTAAAACAAAGCGTCGCGGACTCCGGTTTGACGAAAAACTAAGAAGCGACGCGGCGTCGAGTTTTTGGCTCCGCGTCCTTTTTCTTTTCTTGCGTCGCTTTTCTTAACGCCTTGCGACGGCGGCGGTTGCGCTTGACTCTTGGAGCGTCGGCGAAAAAAATTGCGCGAAATTTTGAAAAACGCGCTTCGACTCTTGTTTTTGCGTTTTCGACGCGGTATAATGAAGGCGAACGCGCCGGAACTTGGCGAGCGTTCGACGTTTTTTTACGTTCTTCCTTTTGATTGCGTCGCGACGGAACCCCCGGAGCGGCGGGAGTTTGCGCAATGTCCGAAAATAAACTTTCTTCTTTCTCTCGACGTTCTTTCTTAGGCGGCGCCGCGGCGGCGGTCGGGACGCTTTGCCTTCCTTCTCGGCTCCTCGCGAAGTACGAAGCGGCGGCGGACGCGGCGGAAAACGACGTCGTGCTGCGGTTCGCGGCGATGAGCGACGTTCACTTCAAGAAAGACCCGAAAGTCCGCGAAGTCGCTCGGTTTAAGCGTTCGCTCGAATTTATGTACAAGTACTCCGCGAAGCAAAAATACCCGAATTTCGACCTCCTGCTCGTCGCGGGCGATATTTCCGACCACGGGATTATCGAGGAAATCGGAACGTTCAAAAAATGTGTCGACGAGGGCCTGAAACCGGAGACGAAACTCAGTGTCTGCATGGGGAACCACGAGTTTTGGGGCGGCTCGAAACCGTTGTGGGAAGAGACTTTCGGCGTTTCCGCGAACAGCGTTTGCGAGGTTAACGGCTTCCGATTTATCGCGTTGTCGCCGGAAAAGGGCACGATGCGCGACGGCGATTATCTGTACGCGCTCGATTGGTTCGAAAAAGCGCTCGCCGACGCCGAGGCC
>JAFYVO010000034.1 GCA_017549085.1 Thermoguttaceae bacterium | reverse complement strand
GTTCAATTTCTTGGCGAGCTTCGTTGTGCGTCATGGCGTCGTTTTAAGGGCGGTTGGCGTCGGAAAACGCGATCGCAACCGACGTTAGAAGAAATGAGGCGGAAAAAAGGCGTTGGAACGACGCCCCCGTTGAAATTTAACAAATTGAAGGCGAAGCGACAAGAGCGATTTTGAGATTTTGCCGCGTAGAATAGTGAAAACTTAGAAAATGGGTAGGATGGGGGCTAAGACGTCGGGGTGGAGGGATTGGGGGAAATGGGGGGGAGAGCGCGTCGCGAATTTGCCGTTGCGCTAGGGGAAAAAGGGAGCGAAACGGAAAAAAGCGACGCGATTAGGTAGGTTAGGTAGTTTGGGGGAAGCCGCCGATTAGGCCGCCGACGACCTCGTGCGCAAGCGTCAGCCCGAAAATACCGACGATCGTTGAAAGGCTGCCGAGCGAATTACGCGGACGGCCGGGGGGCGAATCGGCGTTTGACGCGTCGAGCGGCGCGGCGGGGGCGACGCGTTCGAGCCCGTCGGAACCGGACGGCGCGGCGCGCATTCGGTCGCGAATCGGTTCCGGAGAGTAAACGCAACGGACGGCGTCGGTGTTTATATCGAAACGCCGCAAACGTTTACGAACTTGCGCGGACAACGGGCAATGCGAAACGTCGGTCAAGCGACCGACGCGAACAAGGGACGCGTCGAAGCGAAGCGCGGCGCCCATACTTGAAATTAACGGTAAGCGACGCTGTATAACCTCGGCGATTAACGCGACTTTCGGCCCGAGCGAGTCGATCGCGTCGACGACAAAATCGGGGGGCGTCGCCCAATCGTCGGCGAAAAGGGACGGAAGCGTTTTGTCGTTGATAAGAACTTGTCGCGTCTCGACTTGCGCCGACGGGTTGATCGCCGCGATTCGTTCCTTGGCGACGTCGGCTTTAAGGCGCCCGATCGTGTTCCAAGTCGCGAAAAGTTGGCGGTTTATGTTGCTCGGTTGGACGACGTCGAAATCGACGAGACGAAAACGCCCGACGCCGGAGCGCGCCAACGCTTCGACCGCGTAACTTCCGACGGCGCCAAGACCCGCGACCAAAACGCAAGAGTTTTGCAAACGCTTCAACGCGTCGCGACCGATCATAAGTTCTGTGCGCGCAAACTGTTCGAACGACGGCGGCGCGTCGGAGAAAGGGACTTCGGAAGCGGGATCCGAGGCAGGCATTGGTTGACTCCTTGGGAAATAGCGCAAACGATCGTTGGTAAGTTTAGCCGGTTAAAGGGTTAACTGTTTTGCCGCGTCGCGAAACCGCGTTCAAAAGCGCGACGGGCCGCGTCCGCGACTCGTTTTGCAATGAGACCGGCGACGTATCCGCCTTTGAAACCGGCGTCGATGTTAACGACGGTAACGTTCGACGCGCAACTGTTGAGCATGCCGAGAGTTGCGGCGACTCCGCCAAACGCGGCGCCGTATCCGACGCTTGTCGGAACCGCGACGATCGGCGCCGAAACGTAACCGCCGACGACGCTGGGCAACGCGCCTTCCATTCCGGCGCAAACGACGATCGCGTCGGCGTCGACGAACAACGGAAGTTTTGCGATTAAACGTTTTGGGCCGGCGACTCCAACGTCCTGAACGAGAACGACGTCGGCGCCCGTCCAAAGGGCGGTTTCGCGCGCTTCCTCGGCGACCGGCAGGTCGCTCGTTCCGGCGGTCAAAATCGCCACTTTGCCGCGGAAACCCGGCGACGCGGCGTCGCTGGGTTTTAAATCGTTTTCTGGTATTGTTTTGGGAATGCGGAAGGTGCGCGCGACTTCGTTGTAATAAGCGCGAGGATAAAGCGCTTGGAACTCGGGAAGGAGCGCGGCGGCTTTCTCGGGGGAAACGCGAGTGGCGAAAACGTCGATTCCGCGTTCGAGTTGCGCGAACGCAATTCGACGAATCGCTTCGACCGTTTTTCCTTCTCCGTAAACGACTTCGGAAAAGCCGCAACGGCGTTCGCGGTCCAGATCGACGAGCGCGTCGTCGAGGTCGAGGAAATCGGGCGAGTCGGTCATCGGATGGCTCCTTGAATGGTAAGGCGTTAAACGGCGGGAGTTGTAAAAATGGAGAAAGGGGGCGCGTCGCTGGGCGATAAGCAGCGCGGCGATAAAAAGTAAAAACGTCGTTTGTTAAATCGCCAAAATGCAACGTTTAACCAAATATGTCGCAGGAGACGACGTTGAGTCGATTCGCGAGGGCGGTCGCAATTTTTACAAGCGCGAAAACCGTTTCGTCCGGCGTCGTTTCGTTAGACGTTGGCAGAGACGCAAACGTCGCGTCAACAACGCTTGCGATTTGTGCGACGTCGATTTCGACGGACGATTCGCTCGGCGAAAAGAGACGAGCGAATTGGAGACTAATTTCGCAAACGATGCGGATTAACGGCGCTTCGACGACTTTGAGGTAGTTGGAAGCGCTTGTCGCGTCTTGCTTTATGGCTTGCGCGTAAAGGTCGAAGGCGTCGCCTAACGCGGCGTCGCGGAAATCTTCCGGTTCGATCGCGTCCATTTCCGCTTTCCAAAGGGAGGCTAACTTTTGCGCCGCTTTGGGATAAGAGGATTCGAGGTGGGAGACGACAAGACGTCGATAAATTTGCGCTCGCTCAAACGGCGAGTCGAGGCGCGGGAGAAGCCCCAACAGCTCGCGAACAACGGTTTTGCCGACGGTTTTGTCGCCGAATCGGAGTTCAAGCTCCGCCGAAGTCGTTAAAATATTAAGTTTAGCGGTTAAATTGCCGGGCGACAACGAGGAACGCGCCGCCGCGCGGCGAGCCGATTCGAGCCAACGCGTTTTTTCGACGGCGTAAAAGTCGGCGTCGTCGCAATAAAATGAATGAAGATAATCGTTTGCGTCGTTGGCGTTCGCCGCGTCGCTTACTTTGTTCGTCGTTGCGGCAACCGCTTTTTGCGCTTCGTTAAGTCGCTCGAAAATCGGAAAGTAAGCGTCGAGATTGCGCGACCGCTCCAAAAACGCGCGGAAAAATTCGCCGTTTTTCAACGCGAAGGGTGACGCGATAATCGCTTTGGCGACAACGTTTTGCAACTCGTCGCGGACGTCGTCGTTCAGCGGCGCGCCTTCAAGGTCGACGTTCGAGGCGAGCGCGGTTTCGATTTCTTCCAAACGGCGGCGAGTTTCGGCGTTAAACTCTTGACGGAGCGCGATTTCCTGCGGAAGCGGCGCGACGGCGCGTTCGGCGGAAGAAAAGACGAAAAGATCGAGAGCCGCTTGTTCGCAGAGCTCGAGGAAGCCGCCGGGAGATTCGAACTGTTCCCAAGCGTTGGCGACGTCTTCGCCAAAAGACGTTAAATCAAGAGTTGCGTCGTCTTGGTTGGAGGCGGCGACAAGGAGCGGCGCGTCGTCGCGTCGCGTCGCGTCGAACAAGACGGCGGCGACGACGGCGGAGGCGGCTTCTTCGTAAAAACGCAAGTCTTCAATTTCATCGATTAACGCGAACGCTTTCGCGCGTTCGGGGGCGTCGCTCAAATGGAAGCGCGCGATTCGGGCGGCCAGTCGCTTCGAGTAAGCGACAAGCGCGTTTTGTCGTTCCTCGGCGTCGTCGATTTCGGCGAGAAGAGCGTCCGCGGTCGACTCGGTAAAAAATGTTGCGTCAAAAGCGTTTAGAACGAGCGCGGCGTCGAGGGCGAGACGGCTTAGGTAAGCGCGTTCCGTTCGCGATTCGACTTTGGCGATCGATTGGCGAACCGCTTCAAGCGCGTTTGCGACGCGGAGTCGCCAATCGGCGAGCGTCGCGTCGTTGGAAGACGCGGCGTCGCGCTCAAAAGACGGCGGAGAAAGAAGACGCTCTAAGCGAAATATCTCCAACGCTTTAACATCGGCGTTGGCGCGTTCGTTCGCGTTGAGGGCTCGGGACGCGATTTCGCTCGCTCGTTCGAAGAGACGTTGAAAAACGGGACGGAACGAGGCGGGGAAAGCGACGGGATTGGCGGCGTTTGAAACGGTCATCGGCGTTGAAATAGGTAAGGAACAGGGAAAACGGATTGAATGAGCGCGCGTTAACCGGCTTGGTCGCGACGGTTAGCCGAGCGGAACGTCAAAAGGAGCGTCGGCGCGAGGGACAAAGCCGCCGCGCTCGCAAGGAAGACGCAACGGCAGTAAGCGATTGCCGCGTCGGGGTTTTGCGTTTGAGCGGCGAAGGCGCGAACGCGGTCGAAAATCCAACCGCCCAACATCGACGACAGACCGAACGCCAACGCCGTCGCGGCAAAGTAAAACGCGACGAACGCGGAGCGTTGGCTCGGTTCGGAACGTCTTGTTATTTCGTTGCTTAACGCAATGTTAACGGCGACCCAAGCGATCCAAAAAATCGCCGCGACAAATGCGAGAATCCAAGCGTTCGTCGGCGCGGTCGCGTAAACAAGGAACCCAAGCGCGACGCAACTAAGCGCGATAAAACAGGCGGTCGGAGGATTCCAACGAGCGACAAAACGGGCGGCTAAACCCGTCGTCGACCATTGGCCGACGTTGACGAACGCCGACGCCGTAAGAGACGCAAATAACGTTAGTTGGAACGCGGAAGTTCGGAAATAATATTGCGGCGCTTGCGTAAAACCTAAAATCGTTTGGAGCGCGATCCCGAAAAGAACCAACGCCGTAAAGGAAGGGACGCGCAACGGCGTAAGCGTCCGGCGTAAAACGCTGAAAACGCTAGGGTTCGAAATGCGTTCGGCGCAGATTTCCGGCGCGCGAAACAAAGGAAAAACCGACGCGATTAAAAAAACGACGCCAAGTAACGGAAGCGCGATTCGCCAAGCGTCCGCCGAGATTGATTCAAGCGGAAGTAGTTGCGAACGTTGGAGATAAGTAAAAAGGCCGACGCCGATTAAACCGACGATTTTGCCGAGTAATAAACGGCGTTCGCGGCGCGCGAAAAAACGGAGGCGCGACGCGGGCGTTACGACGTCGCCCATCCAACTCCAAAGCGCCGTCGTCGCGACGTATTCGGCTAGATGGTGAAACGCCCAAATCGCGCCGATTAAGAAGAAAGCGTCGTTAAGACCGCTGGCGCGCGACGTCGCTAAACGTTCGAAAAAAGGGGCGCCGAAAGGAAGCGCAAGCAATAACGTCGGCGCGAGAAGAGCGCAACCGACGCATAAGCGTTTGCGACCTCCGACCCAACCGATCGCGGCGGGCGTTAGTAAGCGGAGAAGACCAATCAAGCGCGGCGCGGCGACCGTCCAAGCGATCGCCGTTCCTAAAGCCGCCGAATCGTTTGCGTTAGGAACCAGCGCCGTTAGGAAATAGATCACGAACGTCGAGTTGACGAAACTGTTGCCGACGCCCCAAAGGAACGCGTTACGACAAAAAGCGTCGCGAGCGGCGCGCCGTAGAAAGATCGGCGCGTCGGTTAACGGCGGGCGAGAGGCGAGGCGCGGTTTTCGC
>JAFYVO010000349.1 GCA_017549085.1 Thermoguttaceae bacterium | reverse complement strand
GGCTGTGTTACGAGAACGGAACGGGCGTTCCGCAGGATTTTAACAAAGCGATCGAATTTTTTCGGCGAGCCGCGGAGAAAAACAACGCGCAGGGAGTCGCAAGGCTCGGGGCGTATTATGCCAACGCTTGGAGCGTCGAGAAAAATGCGAAAGAGGCGATTCGGCTTTATCGGAAAGCGGTCGAATGGAATAATCCTATCGGAACGTATATGTTGGCCGAGGCCCTATTAAACGGGAGCTGCGGTCAACAAGATCAGACGAAAGCGCTGGAGTTGTTTAAGCGAGCCGCGGAGCAAGGCTGTTGGATCGCCTTCGACCGCGTCGCCGAGTGTTACGAAAACGGTTGGGGAACCGTAAAGAACGAAAAATACGCGAAAGAGTGGAGCGAACGCGCGTTTCAGAAATGGCGGGAAAGCGCCGAGGCGGGCGCGCCGTATGCTATGAGCGTTTTGGGCGACTGTTATTATTACGGAAAAGGCGTCGAGAAAGACGATAAAAAAGCGGTCGAATGGTACCGAAAGTCTTCGGAGAAAGGCGAAGCGGCAGGCGCGTTAGGTTTGGGCGTTTGTTATTATGAGGGCGCGGGCGTTGAGAAAGACGGCGACGAGGCGGTAAAATGTTTTCGTTGGGCCGACGAACGCGGCGTTTGGTTGGCAAAGTATTGGTTGGGCGAGTGTTATTACTACGGCGTCGGCGTTAAGCAAGATTACGATGAAGCGGTTCGATTTTACCGCGCCGCCGCGGAAAAAAATATCGCCGACGCTATCGACTCCTTAGGTGTGTGTTATTACAACGGAAACGGCGTCGAACAGGATTACGCCGAAGCGGCGCGCTGGTATCGCGCCGCCGCCGAACTTAATCATTATTTGGGGCTTAGGAATTTAGGCGATTGTTATTACAACGGAGAAGGCGTCGAGAAAGATTACGCCAAAGCGGTCGAGCTTTACCGACGTTCCGCCGAGTTGGGATACGCGGACGCAATGTGCTCTTTAGGGAGGTGTTATTGGAACGGAGAGGGCGTCGATCAGGATTACGCGACCGCGATTCAATATTTTCGCGACGCGGCGAAACTAAACCACGCCGCGGCCTGCTGTGCGTTAGGAAATTGTTATTTCAATGAAACCGGCGTCAAACTGAATTACGGCGAAGCGGTAAAATGGTACCGCAAGGGCGCGGAACTTAAAAACGCGCAGGCGACGACGATGCTCGGCGTATGTTATCGCGACGGATGCGGCGTCGAGAAGGATTTAGCGGAAGCGGCGCGTTATTTTCGAGAAGCCGCCGCGGCGGGATACGCCGACGCGATGAATAAATTAGGCGTTTGTTACCTCAACGGCGACGGCGTCGAGAAGAACGAAGAGGAAGCGAAGCGTTGGCTTGAGGAGGCGGCTAAGTTCGGTTTCGCGGGCGCCGCCGCTAATTTAGCGTATATATACTACGGGAAAGACGAAGCCGAAACGTTGCGGTGGTTTTGCAGGGCGGCGGAATTGGGACACGGCGACTCGGCGTTTAGCGCGGGGGCGCTTTATATGACGAGGGAAGGCGGCGAGCCGGATTGGCGCGAAGTGTTGAAGTATTGGCGTCTTGCCGCCAAGTTGGAGAACCGGTACGCGTTAGGGTGTTTAGGCCTGACGGCGGCGCTGGACGAACTGATAAAAGCCGAGAAAAAATACGGCGTCTCTTTGGGCGTCTCTTGGGACGAGGCGCAGTTGGCGAAAGATCTTAACGTCGCGCTCAAGGAGTCCGGAGAGTCGATCGACCTTGCGGAAGGGATCGCGTATCTTGAACGAGCGAAAGAATTAGAATTCGAACTTGCGCGAGTGGCGCTCGGAATGTGTCGCTTTTACGGCGTCGGCGTCGAGCGCGATCTTAACGAAGCGAAAAGGCTGTTTCGACAGACGACGTTAATCGATCCGGCGTCCGAGAATGATTTTTGTGTCGAATACGCGGAAAAAGCGTTGGACGGTTGGAACGAAAAAGTCGAGAAGTTGAACGCCGCGCTCAAAGCGGAGGGGACGGAGGAACCGAACGAAACGGACGAGGATCCTTTCGCCGAGGACGAAGAAGCGGAAGAGACGCCCTTGGCCGACGAGGTCGAGGCGCGGGAAACGACGCAAGAACGCGCGACCGACGAAATTGAGGTCGCGAAATAACGGGCGAAAAGGCGCGGCGACGAACGGAGCGATCCGACGTCGCCGCGTTTTTTGGTCGAGTGAAACGAGCGAATAAAAAAACGCGGCGCCCGAGAGCGTCGCGTCGAGGAGTTAATCGCAACTTTCGCAACCGCAACCGCCGTTCAACGACGGGAAACGGCGCGCGTAAGGCGGCGTTTGACGTTGCGGAGGGGGCGCGTTATGTTCTTGCGCCCAAAGACGACGCTCTTCCGCCGTCGCGTAATAGGTCAGCCAAACCGAGACGTCCGTTTCGTCTAATTCTTGATCTTCCGTAAAATTTTCAAAAGTCCAAACGGTGGGAACGCGCGGCGCCTTCAAGCGCTTTTGCTTGTCCGGAAGAACTCGCTCGACGAGCAGTTTGTACAAACGACGGTTCGAAAGATGATCCGCGCGCCAAATTTCTTGGTTCAAACGTCGTAAACGTTGCAAAAGATCGAGCGTCGCTTCGGCGATTTCCGCTTCCGACGCCGCGGAAACGTCAAGTTGGCGCCAAGAGGAGTCTAAACAGTCCCTGAGCGACGAAATCGGCGAACTTTCCCAATCGATAATTTCGCGCAGGCGTTCGTTTTCCGCTTCAAGGTTGGCGTAATGAAGTCGCGAAAACGATTCGTCGATATAATTTTCCGCCTCCGAACGCAAAGCGACGTTTTCCAGCAAAGCGTCGGCGGCGAGGTCGAGACGGCTGTTTTGGGAATCGAAGTTCATAACGGCGGTCGACGAATAAAGGGAACGGCAACACGGGCCGCGCGTCGAGCGGGTCCGCGTCGACGACAAAACGCCTCCGCCCGCCGCGATCGCCGTCAAAGGCGACGTTCGCTCGGGAAAACGAGTCGTCGACAATAATATTAAGGAAAAGAAACGGAAACGCGGAAAGAGCGCCGGTAAAAGCGCCCGCGCAAAGAAGCCCAAGGGGGGAAAGGACGTTCTTCGATTCAAACGCGGAACGTCGGCGAGAATATTCGGCTCGCGCGGCGTTCGCGACGTTTCTTTATAGATAATTTACCCGATTTTGAAAGAGAAACAAGCGTATTTTCGGTGAAAATGGCGCTTCCGTCGAGCTTTTATCGGCCCGAATCCAGCAAAGACCAAATATTCGAACCAAACGAAAAGACCGGGGATTCCCGCCGACGCGCGATTCTGGCGCTTTCGTTGCGACCGGCTCAATCGGCCTGTTCGGCGCGAACAAGCGACAGCCCTTGCGTTCGGCAAAATTCCGATAATTCGCGGAATCGTTTTTCGCCGTTCGGCGCGACCTCGACCTTGAGGAACGGAGCCCAATACATATTGCGTCCGGCGACGCCCCAACTCTTGACGCATAAGACGATAGCGTCCGAAATTTCCCCTTGAACGTCGGCGAGAGAAGCCCCGGCGGCAAGCGAAACGGTCGTCGCGGCGCGGAGACCCGGCTGTTTCGGGAAAACGATTTTGTCGGCGGAGCAAAGGACGCGAATACCGCGCTCGAGCCCCTGTTGCGACGGACGGCGCAGTTCGTCGGAAATGCGGATCGCGTTTGGGTTTTCGCGAGCGGACGGGCGTTCGGAGGCCGGTTTTTTCGGTTCCGTCGCTTCGACGCGAGTCGACGTCGCGCCGGAGCCGGAGTCGGCCAACGCGCCGGACGCGGACGAGCCGGTCGCGCCGGCGCCGAACGTCGTATTCCCGAGCGTTTGACGCGCGTCGACTTTCGTCGCGGCGGTTTGGGCGTTCTCGGCGTTTTGCGGCGTTCCTTGGAGTTGCGCAAGGAAGGGCGTCGACGCGTTTTGCGGCGTCGGCGACGTTTGGGCGGTTTGAGCGTTTTCGGCGTTTTGCGGGTTCGCAGACGCCGGAATCGTTTGCGACGTTTGCGCGACGGCGTTCGGTATGGCGATTCGGGCGCCTTGCGTCGACGCGGCAAGGGGCGCGCTTTCGGCGCCTTGCGCGGGCGAGGCAAACGCGGCGCCTTGCGCGCTTTGTTCGTTTTGAGCGAACGACGCGTTTTCGGCGTTCGAGGAAGTCGGCGCGGCGCGGAGAAATTGCGCGAAATTTCCGGAATATCGGGGGAGCGGAACGCCGGACGACGCGTCGGGGGCGCCGCCGATTCCCAAGGAGTTGGAGGAACCGAGCGCGAGGGCTTCGTCGATCGGGGCGGCGATTCCGGAAGGAATCGCGCC
>JAFYVO010000348.1 GCA_017549085.1 Thermoguttaceae bacterium | reverse complement strand
CGTCCGCAAGTCGGAAACCGACCCGGAAGCCAACCCGGAGCCGAGCGTCCGCAAGTCGGAAACCGACCCGGAAGCCAACCCGGAGTCGAACGTCCGCAAGTCGGAAACCGACCCGGAAGCCAACCCGGAGCCGAGCGTCCGCAAGTCGGAAATCGACCCGGAAGCCAACCCGGAGCCGAGCGTCCGCAACCCGGAAACCGCCCCGGCGGAGAACGTCCGGGCGCCCCGAATCGCGGCGGTCGCCCTTAAACCGGCGCCCCTCCCTTGCGCTCGCGTCCCATTCGGCGTATAATGTCGGCAAGCGGCGCGAGCGTTTTGTCGTTTGCCCGTCTATCACGTTACGAACGTCGCGTCGACCGGCGTTCGCTTCGCTTCCTTTCCTTTTTTGTCGCGGCGCCGTCGTCGCGCAACGGTAATCTAACGTTATGACAAGATACAATCCTTCCGTCGTCGAACCGAAATGGCAACAATATTGGGAAGCGAATAAAACGTTCGCCGCGCCGCGTCTTCCGAGCGACCTCGCCGGAAACGTCGACGGGAAAAAGGCTTACGTTCTCGACATGTTCCCGTATCCGAGCGCGCAAGGGCTCCACGTCGGGCACCCGGAAGGCTACACCGCGACCGACGTTTACTGCCGTTTTATGCGGATGAACGGTTACGCGGTGATGCACCCGATGGGTTGGGACGCGTTCGGGCTCCCGGCCGAGCAACACGCCAAGAAAACCGGGATTCACCCCCGCGTTACGACCGAAAACAACATCGCGAACTTCCGCCGCCAGCTGAAAGCGCTCGGTTTCAGCTACGATTGGGATCGCGAAATCGCCACGACCGACGTCGATTACTTCCGTTGGACGCAGCGCATTTTCCTCATTCTCTTTAACGCTTGGTACGATAAAGACGCGAAGAAAGCCCGTCCGATCGACGAACTTCCGATTCCGGAAGACGTTCGCGCCGAAGGGGAAGACGCGGTTCGCCGTTACGTCGACGATTTCCGCCTCGCTTATCAAATTGAAGCGCCGGTCAACTGGTGCGAAGAGCTCGGCACGGCGCTGGCGAACGAAGAAGTCGTCGGCGGCGTCAGCGAACGCGGCGGCTATCCGGTCAAGCGCGTCCCGCTCCGTCAATGGATGCTGCGCATCACCGCCTACGCCGACCGTTTGGAAGAAGACCTCGCCGACCTCGATTGGTCGGAAGGCGTTAAAGCGTTGCAACGCAACTGGATCGGCAAGAGCGTCGGCGCCGAAGTCGACTTCTATATCGGCGCTCCGGAAGGTTTCGACGCTTGGAAAGCGACCCGCGCCGCGTCCTCCTTCCCGCGCAAACCGGGCGACGACGTTCTCCGCGTCTTCACGACCCGCCCCGACACCCTTTACGGCGCGTCGTATATGGTTCTCGCGCCGGAACACCCCGCCGTCGAACGCATTACGACGCCGGAGCAAAAGGACGCGGTCGAAGAATACCGCCGTCAAGCGTCCTTCAAGTCCGACCTTGACCGCACCGACCTCGCGAAGGAAAAGACCGGCGTCTTCACCGGCGCTTACGCGTTGAACCCGGTCGACGGTCGCGCGATTCCGGTTTGGATCGCCGACTACGTCTTGGCGTCGTACGGAACCGGCGCGATTATGGCCGTCCCGGCGCACGATACCCGCGACTTTGAATTCGCGAAGCAGTTCGATCTCCCGATTCGCCAAGTCGTCGCGCCGACCGAAAAGTCGAGCGTTTCGGCGGAAGAAGTCGCGAAGATGGAAACGGCCTTCACCGAACTCGGCGTCGCGATCAACAGCGGCGAGTACGACGGCACGCCGACCGCCGAATTTAAAGCGTTGATTACCGAACGTTTGGACGCGTCCGGGCTTGGTCGCAAAACGGTCAATTACAAGCTCCGCGACTGGCTCTTTAGCCGTCAACACTTCTGGGGCGAACCGTTCCCGCTCCTTCGCGAACTCGGCGAAGACGGCGAACCGAACGGCGTCGTTCGCGCGCTCGAACCGGAAGAACTGCCGCTCGACATTCCGGCGAACCTCGTCTTCGACGCGCAAAAACGCTCGCCCGAACCGCCGCTCGAAAACGCCCCCGCCGATTGGCTTTACGTCGAACGCGACGGCAAGAAATACAAGCGCGAAACGAACTCGATGCCGCAATGGGCCGGTTCCTGCTGGTATTACCTGCGCTACCTCGACCCGAAAAACTCCGACGCGATCGTCGACCCGGAAATCGAAAAGGCTTGGGGCCCGGTCGACCTTTACGTCGGGGGCGCCGAACACGCCGTTCTGCACCTCCTTTACGCGCGTTTTTGGCATAAAGTCCTTTACGACTTTGGTTACGTCTCGACGAAAGAGCCGTTCCAACGCCTCGTCAACCAAGGGATGATTCTCGGCGAAATGGAATACACCGCTTTCCAAAACGCCGACGGCGCTTGGGTTTCGGCGCGCGAAGTCGACGTCGACAAAGCGACGAACGTCGCGACGCTGAAAGCGGACGGTTCCGAGCTGAAAGCGGTCAAACTCGCGCCGAAAGACGTCGCGAAGAGCGGCGACAATTACGTCCTCGCGTCCGACGCGGCGATCGTCGTCATCGGCAAATCGGAAAAGATGTCGAAGAGCCGCGGGAACGTCGTCAACCCGGACGACGTCGTCGCGCAATACGGCGCCGACTCGCTCCGCCTGTACGAAATGTTTATGGGTCCGCTCGAAGCGGTCAAGCCTTGGAATATGGACGGCGTCAGCGGCGTCCGCAACTTCCTCGACCGCGTTTGGCGCATGAT
>JAFYVO010000347.1 GCA_017549085.1 Thermoguttaceae bacterium | reverse complement strand
GTCGTCGACGCGGAGACGGTGAAGGCGGTGCTCGACGCGGTTACCCGCAAGGAAAGCGCAGGATACCCATACGAAGCCGCCGACGGTTCGTTAAAACTGCTCGTTCAAAAGATTAAGGGCGAGTTTCGTTCCAGCTTCCGCCGCCTTAACTATCAAACGAGCGTCGTCGTTAGCGACGTGAACGAAACGTTGACGACGAAAGCGACCGTCGCGACGGTGAAACTTCGCGTTGGGAAACGGGGCGAAATCCGACACGAAGTCGCCGAAGGGGACGGCCCGGTTGACGCGCTCAACAACGCGCTTCGCAAGGCGTTGCAACCGATTTATCCGGAACTTGGCGAGATGAAGCTCGTCGACTATAAGGTGCGCGTCCTCAACTCCGACGCGGCGACCGCGGCGACGACTCGCGTCGTCATCGAGAGCAAAGACGGCGACGAGCGTTGGGGAACGGTCGGCGTCAGCGAGAACGTCGTCGAAGCGAGTTGGATCGCGCTTTGCGACAGTATCGAGTACAAACTTTCGAAATCGTTGCGCAACAAGAAAAGCGACGCGGAAAACTGACGGCGCAGCGGTAAAACGACGCTGATCGCGTTGTTTTACGGCGTTAAATATTGCCGATTTTGCCTCGTTTAACCGACGGCGGCGAAGTCGGCGTTTTTGTTAATCTGTTAATATCGGTAAAAACGGCAAACGGCGGCGACACGTCGGTGATGAAGATGTTAAAACGGTTCGGGCTCGACGGTTTCATTCTTTCGCTCTTCGGGGCGATTTTTCTCGCTTGGCTTTATCCCGCGTTCGGGGCGCGCGACGGGCTTTTTTCCCTCTCGACCGCGGCGAACGTCGGCGTTTCGCTGATTTTCTTCTTTTACGGGCTTCGGCTGAATTGGGAAAAAATTTGCTCCGGCCTTGCGAACGTCAAGACGCACCTCGTCGTGATGGCGTCGACTTTTCTCCTCTTTCCGCTCCTGATTTTGGCGACGATGAGCGTTTGCGGAACCTTGCCGACGCGAGCCGACGTCGCCGCGCTCGAAGCGAAAGCGAGCGGCCCGGGGAACGGTTTCGATAAACTTACGGCGTTTGGCGAACCGGCGGAAACCGGCGAAGACGCGGCGTTTGGCGAACCGGCGGAAACCGGCGAAGTCGCGGCGCTTAGCGAACTGGGGAAAACCGGCGAAGTCGCGGCGTTTGGCGAACCGGCGGAAATTAGCGAAGTTGCGGCGCTTGGCGAACCGGGGAAAACCGACGAAGTCGCGGCGCTTGGCGAACTGGGGAAAACCGGCGAAGTCGCGGCGCTTGGCGAAAACAGGGAGTTGGGCGAACCGGCTTCGACGTTGCAAAACGCCGACCGGCGCGTCGTTTCGACCGGGATTTGGCTTGGGATTTTCTTCTTGGCGGCGCTTCCGTCGACCGTTTCGTCGTCGGTCGTAATGACGAACATCGCGCGGGGGAACGTCCCGGCGGCGATTTTTGACGCGAGCTTTTCGACCTTGCTCGGCGTCTTCATTACTCCGCTTTGGATGCGCATTTTTGTCGACGCAGAGACGGGCGGGCGCGGGTTTGGCGTCGTCCTCCTTTCGCTGACGGCGCAAGCGATTTTGCCGATCGTTCTCGGCGTTTTGGCGAACCGCCGTTGGGGGGAATTTTCGCGCCGAAACGAAAAACGGTTGCGCAAATTCGACCAAGCGACGATCGTTTTAATCGTTTACACGTCTTTCTGCAACTCCTTTGCGGAAAAGATGTTCGACGGTCTTTCCGGCGTCGCGCTCGTCGGGCTGAGCGTCGGAATGGTCGCGCTCTTTTTCGTCGTCTTCGGGCTCGTTTACCTCCTTTGCCGCGCGCTTCGTTTCAACCGAGAGGACGCGATCGCGACCCTTTTCTGCGGGTCGAAGAAGTCGCTCGTACACGGCGTCGCGACGTCGCGGGTCATTTTGAGCGCGCCGAATATGGCGGGGATTCTCATCTTGCCGACGATGATTTATCACGCGCTGCAATTGATTATCGTTAGCGTTATCGCGCAACGTTTTGCGAGAATCGCCGAGCGCGAGGAAGCGGAGCGGGCGCAAAACGGAGCGAACGTTTGACGAACCTTGGATAACGGAACGCCGGAGAGTCGGAGCGTTCCTTGCGCCGATTTTAACGCGACGCGTCGCGGCGGAAACGTCGACGGCGCGTTTTTTTATCGACGCAACGGAATTTGGGCGGTTTGGGCGGTTTGGGAAAGCGTTGAAATGGAGATTTGGCGGTTGGAGAGATTTAGACGCCCGTTGAACCGGAAGTTGGGCGGTTTGGGTGGTTTGGACAAGCGTTAAAATAGAGATTTAGCGGTTTGAGCGATTTAATCCCCCGTTGAATCGGAAGTTGGGCGGTTTGGGTGGTTGGGGAAAGCGTTGAAATAGGGATTTAGCGGTTTGAGCGATTTAATTCCCCGTTGAACCGGAATTTGGGCGGTTTGAGCGGTTTGGGTAAACGCAAAAGGCGCGGCGGCGGAAAAATCGATGAAAACGCTTGACTTGCCTCGTCGCGGCGGAGATAATAACGTTAGCGACGGTCGGCGGCGAGCCGGAAACGTCGAAATTGTGATAAAATAGCGAAAATTGGGGAAATAGCGAGGACGAAAAATGGCGCTGTGGGGTTTGTTGAGCGCGGTCGTCGTCGGCGTTGCGACGTGGACGCCGATTAACGTAACGCAATTTTGGGTCGAGCCGAACGCTCCGGCCGTTTTCAAGTTCGAGTCGGAGAGCGACGCGCTTTCCGGCGCTTTCGTCGTCAAAACGACCGACGGCGCGACGTTTTGCGAAGGAACCGGGACGCGCGACGGGAAGACGCTGACCGTCGCGGCGACGTTCCCGCAAGGCTTTTGGGAAATCGAGTTCCCGGAAACCGGCCAATCGTTCGGCGTCGCGTCGATTCCGGCGTTTTGGCGCGACCCGACGAAGCCGGAGAATGGGCAAGTGGGGGCGATTAAAGGGATTGAGGGGAGCGGCGAAGAACGGAAAAGCGGCGAAGGCGAAGAAAACGCGCGGGTTGAAAAGACGACGCCGGTCGCGGGGGACGGGAAAGACGGCGAGCGGATTCGCGACCCGTTTTTCGGAATCGACGCGGCGACGACTTGGCTCGTCGGTTCC
>JAFYVO010000033.1 GCA_017549085.1 Thermoguttaceae bacterium | reverse complement strand
TCGGAAGCGACGCTTCTTCAAGCGCTTGCGCTCTTCCACGAAACGCATAATCCGGAAAAAGGCTGGCCGCCGCGCAACCTTGTCGCGGACGACGCTTGGCCGCGCTTCGAAGCGACGCTCGACCGCGTTTTGGCGGAACGCCCCGATTCTTGGCGCGTCAAAAAAGCGGTCGTCGACCTCCGCTCGATTTTGCCCAACTTCGGAACGGTCGTCGACGGCGTTTTCGTCCGTTCGGAAAAATTGCGTTATATTTACCAAGACGGTCGCGTTTCGAGCGCCGCTCGCGACGATCGCGTCTCGACCCGCGTTTTGCGCGACGCGGTCGCGCTCGCTCGCGCCGAAATCGCCGCGACGTTCCCGAACGGCGTCGAAAACGCCCCGTCGACGCCGGAAGCGGACGCGCTCCGCAACGACGTCGCCGATCTTTACCTCGCTTACGGGCGCAAGTTCGGCGCGCTTAGTTACGGCGCCGAGCCCCGCGTCGGCATGCAGCTCTTGACCGATCTCGAAGAAACGCCGGAACTTGAAGACCAACCGTTCGACCGTTTTGGCGGCGGGTCGCGCGTTCAAGGCGCCCCGGTCGACGCGGACGGAAACCCGGTCGTTTTCGCGCTTCCGGAAACGTTCGAAGCGGCCCAAAACGACGGCGAACGCGCCCGACGCTTGGAAACGGACGCGTTCGAACTCGGCACGAACGCCTTCAAAGCGCGTCTCCGCGAAGAACAAGGGAACGCCGCGAACCGAGTCTTCGGCGTTACCGCGTTGAACGACTATTCCCGTTACTTCCCGACCGGCGGTCGCGACGCGATCGAACCGTTCGACGAGCGTTCGACCGGCGTTTGGGCGCTCCACACGCTCGACGATTCGGAGACGATCGCGCGCTTAGCGACCGGCGTCAAGCGCTTTAAGTTGCCGGAACACGAGAATTACTTCACGCTTTGGCGCGAAGCGGTCGAGTACGCCGACGGCCCGGAAAAGCTCCTCCCGCTCCGCCTCATTGCGTACGCGTACCAAAATCGCCGTCAATACGACAAAGCGCTCGAAACTTGGCGTTTGCTCCTTTCGACGGCGGCTTCGATGCGCAACGTCGGCCTTTACGGCGGTTCCGTCGCTCAAGCGCGACAGGCGGTCGAACAGCTCGTCGATCCTTGGGGCCGCTTCGACTTTGCCGACTCGAAAATCAACGGCTCCGAAACGGTCGTTTCGTTTATTTGCCGCAACGCCGACGCGGTCGAGTTCGTCGTTCGCGAAATCGATGCGGAGAAAGTCTTAAAAGCGTTCCGACGCGCCCAGCACAACCCGCATTTAGGGCTCGACCTCGCACAATTTTTGCAACAAAAACACACGTCGGAGTTCGAAAAAGGCGACTCTTACCTTTACTTTTCCCCCGAAGAGCGCGACGCGGAAAACCCGGAAACGCTCGGTTATCTCGGCGCCGAAATCGTTCGCCAAACGATCGAGCCGGAAGAAACGCCGCTCGGCTGGAACCGTCGAATTAAACTCGACGTTCCGATGAAGCGCGGCGGCATTTTTTACGTCGAAGCGGTCGCGAAAAACGCCGAGAAAGAAGCGAAAAAAACGACCGCGTTCTTTTGGAAACCGGACGCCGCGATCGTCAACCGTTCGACCGCCGAGGGCGAGTATTATTACGTCGCCGACGCGCTGACCGGCGCCCCGCTCGCCGACGCCGACGTCGAGCTGCTGATCGTCGAAACAAGTTACGACGCGCGAGCCGCCCAAAAAGCCAAACCGCCGATTTCGCAACGCGTTAAGACCGACGAAAACGGTTCGTTCGTCCTTAAGGAAATCCCCGGTTTTAACCCGAAAGCGAACGACTCGCGAAGCTATTTCAACGTTGTCGCGCTCGTTCCGGCAAAGGTTCCGGGCGAACCGCCGCGTTTCGCTTACCTTGCGACGCAACGCGTCGACGCCCGTCTTCGCCGCGCCGCAAATATTGACAAAGAAGAGTTTATCGCGCAAACCCGCGCTTATTTCGTCTCCGACCGCCCGCTTTACCGCCCCGGTCAAAAGGCCGAATTTAAGTTTTGGCTCGGAACGGCGAAATACGACCTGCCGGAAACGCATCTCTGGGCCGGAAAAGAAGTTAAGTACTCGATCGTCTCCCCGCGCGGCGACGAAGTAAAGACGGAAACGGTCGTTTTGGACGATTTCGGCTCGTTCGCCGGTTCGTTCGAACTTCCTAAAGACGCTCAACTCGGCGTTTATCACGTCCAAATCCGCGCGACCGACGACCGCGACTGGTACGGCGGCGGCGCCTTCCGTCTCGAAGAGTATCGCAAACCGGAGTTTACGGTCGCCGTCGACGCGCCCGCCGAGCCGATTACGCTGGGCGACAAAATCGAAGCGACGATTTCCGCGAAGTATCTTTTCGGCGCGCCCGTTACCGAAGGCGAGGTTTCGTATAAGGTTACGCGAACGCGACACAATGAAACTTGGTACCCGGTTTTGCCTTGGGACTGGTTCTACGGCCCCGGTTACGGCTGGCTTCACAACGACTACGCGTCGTACCCCGGCTGGGCGAAGTGGGGTTGGCGCCGTCCGGTTCCGGAATGGTTCCCGCGTTCTCACGGCGTTCCGGAGGTCGTTCTCGAAGGAACGGCGAATCTCGACGCGGAGGGCAAGGCGCAAATCGTTATCGACACGTCGTTTGCGAAAGAGCTTTTCCCGAACGACGACCAAAAATACGAGATTACGGCGGAAGTCGTCGACCGTTCGCGTCGCACGATCGTCGGAACCGGTTCCGTTTACGCAACTCGCGACCCGTTCAAGGTTTGCGTTTGGACGAACCGCGGTTTTTACGACGCCGGGGCGCAAATTAACGCCTCGTTCCAAACGCGCCGCGTCGACGGCAAAACGGTCGCCGGCGAAGCGCTCGTCCGTCTCTTCAAAATCGAGTATAAGCCGGTCGACGGCGACGCGCAAACCGCTTCCCGCAACGGTTTGCCGACGTTGCAACCGGTCGAAACGGAGGTCTTTTCGAAGCGCGTCGCGACGAACGCCGACGGTTTCGGAACGCTTACACTTTCCGCCGCGCAGCCGGGCCAATACCGTCTTTCCTGCGAAGTCGAGACGCCGCAAGGGTTGCGTCGCGAAGGCGCCGTTCTTCTGAACGTCGGCGCGACGTCGCAAAGCGTCGCGGCCAAAGCCGACGCGAAGAAAGGGACGAACGCAAGCCCGTTCCACTTCGGCGATCTTGAACTAACGCTTGAAAAATCGGAGTTTAAAGTCGGAGAAACGGCGCGTCTCCAAATCGCGTCCGACAATCCCGACGCGACGGTTCTCCTTTTCGAGCGTCCGGAACACGGAATCGCCCCGACGCGTCCGCGAATCGTAAAACTCGAAAAAGGCTTGGCTTGCGTCGACGTTAAAATCGAAAAGCGCGACCAGCCGAACTTCTTCGTCGAAGCCGGGACGGTCTCGAACGGCGAATTTTACAGCGTGTCCCGCGAAGTCGTCGTTCCGCCGGAAAACCGCGTCGTGAACGTCGAAGTTCTTCCGTCGAAAGCGACGGTCGCGCCGGGCGAAAAGACGAAAATCGCGATTCGCCTGACCGATCTCGACGGGCGACCGATCGTTGGGCAAACCGTTGTTACCGTTTACGATAAGGCTCTCGAACAACTCGCCGGCGGCGGGCCGAACGACGAGGACGTGCGTAAATTCTTCTGGAATTGGCGCCGTTACGGACAAGCGCCGAATTTTGCGACAAACCTGCGCAAAATTTTCGCTTACCCGAAAGACGCCGACAACGAAATGCGCGAAATCGGGCTCTACGGAAACGACATAATCCTCGACGGCGCAAACTTTACGCCGTCGTCGTCCAACGACGCGACGCCGCGCTTCAATTTCTCGCTCGCCGACGCGGCGGTCGAAGAAACGGCGGATGCCGCCGCGCCGATGATGGCAATGGGCGCCGCTCCGGCCCCCGCGATGGCGATGAGCGCGGCTCCGGCCCCAATGATGGCGAGAAACGCCGCTCCGGCAATGCGCGCTTTTAAATCGAACGCCGTTATGCGAGACGAAGCGGCCCCGGTCGCAATGAACGCGAGCGTTGAAACTGGCGGCGCCGCGCAAGAGTCGCAACCGTCGACGTTTATTGAAGCGACAACGCGTAAAAACCTCGCCGACTTGGCATTCTGGGCCGCCGACCTGCTCCCGAACGACGACGGCGTTATCGAGCTGGAAGTCGAGACGCCGGAAAACTTAACGACGTGGAAAGTCGCCGCGTGGTCGGTCGGCGCCGGGCTGCGCGTCGGTTCCGGAACGTCGGAATTCATTTCGCGCAAAGACGTTATCGTTCGCATGCAGAAGCCGCGCTTCCTGACGCAAAACGACGAAGCGGTTCTTTCGGCGATCGTTCACAACTATCTCGACTCCGAAAAAACGGTTCAAGTTTCGCTCGAATTTGACGCGGAAAACGCCGATTCGCCGAAACTTACGCTCGTCGAAAACGCCGACGGCGACGCGCTGAACGCTCCGGGAATCGGAACGAACGCCGCGACGCGAACCGTCGTCGTTCCGGCGTCCGGCGAAGCGAGAGTCGACTGGCTCGTTAAAGCGCAAAACGTTGGGCAAGCGACGCTTACGATGAGCGCGCTTACCGACGAAGAATCGGACGCGATTCAAGAGACGCTCCCGATTCTGGAACGCGGCATGGCGAAGCAAATCGCCATTTCCGGGACGATCCCCGCCGCCGAGTCGAAAAACGCTAAAGCGACGCGCGAAGCGAAGTTCCGTTTGAACGTTCCGG
>JAFYVO010000346.1 GCA_017549085.1 Thermoguttaceae bacterium | reverse complement strand
TGGGCTGAGAAAGAGATTAGCCTTCCGACGGCGGTTCGTCGAGCGCTCGCGGGCGTCCTGAAAGATACGCTTTTCGACGACGCGTACCGCGAACTCCTCTTCGATTCCGAAAATGTTCAATTGATTGCCGACGAAGACCCGCAAACTTTCTTGACCGATGCTTACCTTGCGCAACTCAACGGAAACGGCGAGCCGATCGCTCCGGAAGATTTGACGTATTATAACCGCTTGCACCAAGGTATCTTAGACGCTTGCGCCGCGATGGCCGACGTCTTGGCGGAAGAAGCGAAACTCGACGCGCCGCGTCCGTTCGTCGAAGGGAAGTATCTCGGACTCGCCGAAAACGCGATTCCCGACATGCAATACCTCACCTGCACGGGATGCCACGCTTTTTACGGCGTCGAACACGCCAGCGCTTGCGACCTCCGCGCCTACATGAGCCGCGACTGGATCGCTGGTTTCATCGCTGACCCGACGCAAAAACGTTTTTACGGCGATAGCAACGAACGTATGCCGGCGTATTGCCCGACCGAAGGCGACAAGCTGATGACCGAAAAAGAGGTCGAACTCCTCGCCGACTGGCTCGCCGGGAAGTGGTACCGCGCTCCGGAAGTCGCGAACGATACGCGCATTGGCGC
This sequence comes from Thermoguttaceae bacterium, assembly GCA_017549085.1. GTDB lineage: Bacteria > Planctomycetota > Planctomycetia > Pirellulales > Thermoguttaceae > RUG369. The sequence continues at coordinate 1,934 of JAFYVO010000346.1, read as the reverse complement.
TAACGGCGCCGCGAAGGAAGCGTCGAAAGTCGCCGCCGAAGCGAAAGCCGCCCTCGACGCGGAAAAAGCCGCCGCGAAAGCCGAACTCGACGCGAAGATCGCCGAAGAAGCCGCCGCGAAGGCCGACGCCGAACAAAAAGCGAAAGAAGACGCCGAAGAACGCGCTAAGAAAGCGGAAGCCGACAAAGCGAAGAAGGCCGCCGACGAAAAGAAAGCGTTGCAAGACGCCGCCGCGAAAGCTAAAGCCGACGCCGCGAAGGCCGTCGCCGACGCTAAAGCCGCCGCCGACGCGCAAATCGCCGAAGCGAAGGCCGCCGCCGCGCAACAAGTCGAAGCCGTTAAAGCCGCCGCCGCGAAAGAGATCGCCGACGCGAAAGCCGCCGCGACGAAAGAAGCCGACGCTCGCGTTTCGACCGCCGACCAAACCGCCGCGCAAGCGGTGAAGAACGCGGAAGTTCAACGCGACGCCGCCTTTGCCGCCGCTCAAAAAGCGACGCAAGAACGCGACGCCGCGCAAACGACCGCCGCCGAAACCGCCGTCGCGCTCGAAAAAGCGGTCGCCGCGAAGAACGCCGCCGACAAGGCCGCCGCCGACGCGCAAACCGCCGCCGCGCGACAAGTTGAAGCCGCTAAAGCCGCCGCCGACAAAGCGGTCGCCGACGAACGCGCCGTTTCCGCTCAAACTCGAGCGACGCTTCAAAAGCAAGTCGAGGAGATGAAAGCGGAACTCGAAGCGGCCCGCGCCGCTCGCGCCGCCGCGGAAGCCGCCGCGAACGCTCCGGCTCCGGAAGCGCCGGTCGAACCGGCTCCGGCCGAATGATAACGCGTTGATTAACAACGTTTAGACGCTCGTCCGGCGAACGCGTTTTCGTCGGACGGACAAAAAATAAGGGCGACGCGCCAAACGACGCGTCGCTTTTTTGCGTTTCTTGGCGTCGCTCCGCGAAGAAACGGAAACGGCGAGAGGCGGCGGAGAAAGCGTCGGTTTTTGGGGAAAGAAACGCGTTTTTTAACGACGCGGAGAAAGGCGCCGTTTTGGGGGGACGTTCCGCTCTTTTTTGGAAACGCTTGATTTCATTGGTGTTACATTGTATCGCGATTGCGGCGACGCGAGTTTGCGCGTTGACGAAGGCGGGGTTGGGGAACGTCGGCGATTTAACGCGAGAAGAAGGGCGCGCGCAAGAGCCGCCGCGCTTGCCCCAATTTATCGTTCCGATATTTGCGGTTGGCTTCGTCGGCGGTTCGATTATCGGAGAAAGGCGGCGTTCGCCGGCGCTGAACTGTTAGTAAACGAGCGCTTTCGGGCGCGGCGCGTCGTTGGCGATCGCTTCGTCGGCGAACTCGGTAAAGATCGGCTCGCCCGGGCAAAAGGCGACGCGGCGTTTCGCGCTTGCCGGATTATTTTGCCGTCGTCGCTCTTTAATTGACCGAATTATTGGAGTTAGCAACCGACGAAACAGCCGCGACGTCGTTACTTTAGCGAGCGCAAAACGAGCGCTTTCGGTCGCGGCGCGTCGTCGTCGATCGCTTCGTCGGCGAACTCGGTAAAGATCGGCTCGCCCGGGCAAAACGCGACGCAACGACCGCACCCGACGCACTTTTCGGCGTCGACGACCGGCAAACTCGCGTATTCCTCTTCGTTCCAAACGAAATCGATCGCCTCGAACGGGCATTCGCGGCGGCAAATCGCGCACTCTTGCTGATAATAAATCAAACAACGTTCGATTTTGAAGTCGACGGTCGCGATTTTGAAACGCTTTTTCGCGTCGAGCGTCAGCGGCGAAATCGCGCCGGTCGGGCAGGCGGTTCCGCAGGCGACGCAATCTTTCTTGCAAAACGCGCCGCCGTCGAAAACGAGTCGCGGCGCGGGACGGGAAAGCGGCGGAACGCTAACGACCGAAGCGGTTGCGTCGGCGTTGTTTTTGTTGTTTTTG
>JAFYVO010000345.1 GCA_017549085.1 Thermoguttaceae bacterium | reverse complement strand
GTCCGGGAGCGCGGCGACGCGGCTCGGGCAAGCGAACGGCGAAACCGGCAAGGAGTGAAACCGCGAATTCCACTCGCTATCCCAAGGTTCGTCGAGCCGGATTTCTCGGTAAAGCGTCGAGTTTTCGAGATACGGCAAAATCAAAACGCGCCAAGAATGGAGCGGTCGTCCCGCCTCGTCGACCGTATACGCCGGAGGCAAAACGCCGTTCTCGTCGCAATAAGCCCGCATCGCGACCGCGATCATTTTTAACTTGACCGCGCAATTCGCCCGCCGCCAAGCCTCGCGCCCCCCTTGAATCGCCGCCCAAAGCGCCGCGACCGCCAACGCCGTCAAAAGAACGCCCAAAACGCCCCCGACGCCGACCGCCCGTTTCGCCCCGTTCGGGTTGTTCGCGCCGCCGTCGAGCGGAAACGCGTTCTCTTTCGACCGTTCGTTCATCTTGTTCTCCTTTCCGCCTCCGCCGTCAAAACTCCGGCGTCTCTTCGCCCCCCGCCGCGGTCGCCCAAGCGTTTAGCGTCGCCGCGTCGGTCGTCGACGGAAGGAAACGGACGCAACCGTCGAAAAACGCCGCCTTAAAGCCCGCCTTATGTCCGCTTCCGACTTCCGCCGCGAGCGTTTCGAGCGTCAATTCTCGCGTCGGCTCCATCCAGCAAACCGGCGTTTTCCGCTCGACGACGCAAAGCGTTTTCGCCAAACCGTCGGCAAAATCTTCCCATTTCCTCCATTTTCCCGCGCCCGGGAACGCCGTTTCGTCTCCGACGACGACCGAATACGTCGTTTCGGCGACCGGCGCTCCGTCCGCCTCCGTCGCGACGCCCAAACTCGGGCAAACGAAAACGTCGGGCGCTCGGGAATGAAATCGCGCGTTCCACTCGCTATCCCAAGGCTCGTCGAGCCGGATTTGTTCGTAAAGCGCCGCCGCTTCTTCCCCGAGATACGGCAAAATCAAAACGCGCCAAGAATGAAGCGGCTTTCCTTCCGCGTCGACGGTAAACGCCGGAGGCAAAACCTCGTTAAAATCGCCGTATATTTGAACGCCCAACGCGACCTTTTCCAAGTTGTTCGCGCAGATCGTCCGCCGCCCCCGCTCGCTTTCGAGGAGAACCCGCCGCCCCCAGTCGCTCGCGAGGAGAGCCCGTCGCGCCGTTTCCAGTCCGACAAAACGGAACCCGAACGCGACGCAAATAAGAAGAACGCAACAAACGCCCCCGACGACCGCGCAACCGCTCCGCTTCTTCTTTGGCGGCGTCGAGTCCGCGTCCTCCGACGCCGGTTCCGCTCCCGACGTCGGCGAAACATCGAGTCCGAGCGCGTCGGCAAGCGCCGGAACGTCCGCCGCCGACTTCCAGTTTTCGCCGTCGTTCGAAACTTGCGTCGACGCCCAGATTTCGCCCCGCCGCGCCGCGTCGATTAAGTAGGTCAACGCCGACGCTTCGCTCGTCGCCCCTTGCGCGTTTTGCCAAAACCAGTTCTTCATCTTATTTTCCTCGAACATTAAAACCGTCAAAATCAAGCGCTCAAACGCGACAATAAGTCGCTTATTCTTTCTTTTTATCGCGCCGACGTTTGCAAGTCAAGTCGCGCCGCCGATTTCCGCCGGAGTTTTCCTCAAAAAAAGCGGAAAACGTCGTCAAAGTCAACATTTTCCGCAATCTCGTCACACCGTTTAAATTTTATCTTGTTTCTCTAATCTTCGCTAGTTCGCGATTCTTCTTTCGTCGCGCCGTTCGACCGCTCGCCGTCGGCGCGTTCGTTCTCGTCCTTATTTATATAAAGCCTCGCGATCGCCCAAAACGACAAAAAATCCCCAATTTCTCCCCAAAATCCCAAATGTCGCGCCGCCTTTCCTTTCCGTCGTCGTTTCGCGAACGCCCCGTCGCCGTTCGATCGCCGCCTCCGAACCGCCGCGTTCTCCCCCCGACTTGCCCGACGCGAAAAAAGCGCTAAAATAAAGGAAATCTAAACGGATAACAACGCAAAAACGTCGGGCGTTTCTCCCTTTGCGGCGCCCGTGAAACCGGCGGCTTTACCGGTTCTAACGATAAAAAGGATAACAACGATGCAACGTTCGTACACGCTCGCCGAATTAGCCAAATTCCTCCGCGTCCAGCCGAAACAACTGCAAAAACTCGCCGAAAACGAAACGCTCAAAGGGCGCAAAGTTCAAGGCGAATGGGTCTTCGCGCTCCCGGACGTCGTCCTTTGGATGGAGTCCGAAATCGTCGAGCCGGAGTCGCCGAACGACGAATTCGAAAAAACGCTCGCGCCGAGCGCCGGAGCCGACGACGAAGAAGCGTCGCTCGCCGGTATTTTCGTCGAAAGCGCGATCGACCTCAACTTCCCGGCGAAAACGAAAGAATCGGTTATTCGGAATATAACGAAGCTCGCCGCCGACGCCGGAGTTCTTTGGGACGCCGACGGGATGGCCGACGCGCTCCGAGAACGCGAAGAAATGGCGTCGACCGCGCTCGACGTCGGCGTCGCGATCCTGCACCCGCGCCAACCGCAGCCGCATATTATCGCGCAAAACTTCCTCGCGCTCGGCCTCGCGGGTCGCGGCGTTCCTTTCGGCGGCGGTTTCAACAACCTGACCGACGTCTTTTTCCTCCTTTGCTGCGACTCCGACCGCGTTTATCTCCGGATGCTGAACCGTTTGGCCCGCGTTTTGAAGTCGGAAGGCTTCCTCGACGCGCTCCGCGAATGCCAAACGCCGTTCGACGCGAAAAAACTCCTCGCCGACGCCGAAAAAGCGCTCGTTTGACGCTCGGCTAACGCCCGCCCAAGCGGCAAAATCGGCAAAGTCGTCGTTCTTTTCCCTTTTACCGTCCTTCGCGTCGTCCGTTCGCCGGTCGGCGCGACGTTCGTTTTTCCTCGGAAGGCGCCGCTCGACTTGCCGACGAAGAGGACGAAAACAGTTCAACAACCGCCGCGCCGGAACGCCGGGCCCGTCGCCCCGAAACGACGCGGCGTTTTCTCCACTTTAACGACGAAAGGCCGCGCAATGCCGACGTTCGCTCAATGCTTTTTAACGTTTTTATCGATTTTAACGCTCTCCGCCGCCGCGTTTTGCGCTCCGTCGACGCCGCTTTCCGCCTTGGAGCCGACGACGCCGGAGGAAACCGCGATTTACAACGCTCGGCTGATTCCGGCTCCGGTCGCGGTCGAGTTCGGCCGCCGCGTCGTCGTTTTGAACGACCGGCTTGAAGTCGCGCTCGTCCTCCCCGATTCCCTCGCCGCC